>NZ_JAPCJD010000061.1:0-25463 GCF_027707845.1 Aeromonas sp. QDB14
CAGGGCGGTGAAGATATCAAAGACCCGTTTTCCGGTAAATCGCAATGCGGCTCCGCTTAAGTGAACAGCATTGCGGCCCGGCGCCGGGGTTTTTATTGGAACGCGCAAGCAATAAAAAGCCCCGGCAGGCGCCGGGGCTGGGAAAGGGGTCGGGTCAGTTGACCGAAATGGCGCGGGCGTCGATGAAGAAGCGGGCATGGCCGTGGTCATCCACCCTTATCTGGGCGAGCAGGCGATCCTTTCGCTTGAATTCCCATCCTGTCTTGATCCGGGTCAGCGCGGGGCTGGCGGCACCGACCACGTTCAGATACTCATGAAACAGGCTGTAGCTTCCAATCTCGGTCAGCATCTTTTCCATTTGCATATCTCCTCAAGTGATGGGGTCAGCACATGCCACGCTAGCGGCAACCTTCTGAACCCTGCCTGTACAAAAACCAGACTACCCCATCAAGATGAAGGCAATATGAGCAGGCGCAAGATCAGGAGGGATTTGCACGAAAAATGACACCGTTTTCAATCAGGGCTGGCGCGGCACGGCGAGATGATCGAGGGCGGTAGATCCGGCATGGGTCGACAAGGCGGCAGCGGGTTGTTCCATCACCTGGCCATGGAAGACGGGATCCTGAGCCACCTCCTTGACGCCGTTGATGCAGAACTGCATACCCATGCACACCAGCAGGAAACCCATGATGCGGGTCATGGCGTCGATGCCGGTGGCTCCCAGGATCTTGCACACGGGATCTGCCAGCTTGAGCACACCCCAGCTGATCAGGCTCATCAGGGCGAAGGCGGTGACCATGGCGGCATAGATGACGACGCGATCGGCCTCGGCCGGTAACTCGGCGATCTGGGCCGCGCCGCTGATCACCAGCGCCATGGTACCGGGTCCGCACATGCTGGGCATGGTCAGGGGCACGAAGGCGATATTCTGGTTGGCCTCGACCCCGGCAGACTGGTTTGGCGAGGGGAACAGCATGCGAAAGCCGATGAAGGCGATGATGAGGCCACCAGCCAGGCGCAGGCCGGGAATGGAGATTCCGAACAGATCCAGGATGGAGGATCCGATGAAGAAGCTGACGCACAGGGTGGCGAACAGATAAAGGGCGGCCATGTTGATCTGGCGGCGAATGTGCTCGCGGGACATGCCCTTGCTCAGTCCCAGCAGCAGGGTAGCCGTGGTGGGCGGGTTGACCATGGGCAGCAGGGCCAGCAAGGCGAGAAAGATGACCTGGAAGAACATAGTGGACCTCGGGCAGGTGGACGGATTGGGGTGAGCTGGCAGGTCCGCAGCGGACCGCCACCCGGTCGATGATATCCGCAAAGAAGAAGCCCCGACAGTGCGGGGCTTGCTTGGGAAGGATCAGGCGGCCTGCGGGGTGGCCTGGCGTTGGCCGCGCTGGCGCAGCCAGAGCCAGATGCCGAGTACGAAACCGAGGGCGGCCAGGCTGACCACATAGTGGGAGGGGGCCAGCACGTCCTCCTTCATCCAGAGGGTGACCAGCATGGGGGTGAGGCCGCCGAAGATGGCGTAGGCCACGTTGTAGGAGAACGACAGCCCGGAGAAGCGCACCACCGGCGGGAAGGCATTGACCATGACGTAGGGCACGGCGCCGACGATCCCCACCGCAAAGCCCGCCAGCATGTAGAGGGGCACCAGCTGATCCGTGCCGGCTGCCAGGCTGTGGTAGAAGGTATAAGTGGCGCCGGCCAGCAGCAGGGAGCCCAGGATGAAGGTAGGACCGCTGCCGATGGCATCGATCAGCCGGCCATAGACGATGCAGCCCAGGGTGAGGGCGACGATGGCCAGGGAGTTGGCGGTCAGGGCATCGGCCGGGCTGATGCCGTGCACCTTCTGCAGATAGGTCGGGGTCATCAGGATCACCACTACTATGCCGGCGGAGAGCAGCCAGGTCAGCAGCATGGAGACGACGACGCTGCCCTTGTGTTCACGCAGCACCGTCTTGAGGGGCAGCTCCTCGGCCAGGGACTTGTTGGCCTGCATCTCGGCGAAGACCGGAGTCTCGTGCAGCCAGCGGCGCAGGTACATGGCGACGATGCCGAACACGCCGCCGAGCACGAAGGCCAGACGCCAGCCCCAGTCGCTCACATCGCCCGGGCTCATGCCACGGTTGATGGCGGTCGCCACCAGGGAGCCGAGCAGGATGCCGGCCGTCAACCCCGCGGTGAGGGTGCCGCAGGCGACACCGACCCGGCGGGCGGGCACGTGCTCGGCCACGAAGACCCAGGCACCGGGGACTTCCCCGCCGATGGCGGCCCCTTGCAGGATCCGCAGCAGCAGCAACAGCAGGGGGGCGGCGATGCCGAGCACGGCGTAGGTGGGCAGCAGGCCGATCAGCAAGGTCGGCAAGGCCATCAGGATGATGCTGAGGGTGAACATCCGCTTGCGGCCGATGAGATCGCCAAAGTGGGCCATGATGATGCCCCCCAGGGGGCGGGCCAGGTAGCCGGCGGCGAAGATGCCGAAGGTCTGGAACTGGCGCAGCCACTCGGGAATGTCGGCCGGGAAGAAGAGCTCGCCGATGACCACGGCGAAGAAGACGAAGATGATGAAGTCGTAGAATTCGAGGGCGCCGCCCAGCGCCGCCAGGCTCAGGGTCTTGTAATCCTGTCGATTGAGGGGGCGACCGTGGTCGTGCGATGTGCTGACTTTACTCATATCCTTATGTTTCCCATCGTTTTTTTAGTTATTCTCCCCGGTGTGCTGCGGGGATACGCTCACCCACGAGGGTATGCTTTTGTGTCCCGCAATGTAAATCGCACAATTCGCAACACTATCTTGCAGCACGGTGCTGCAAGTAGCTGGAGAGATCATGACGAAGAAAAAGGTACTGCTCTCCTGGAGCAGCGGAAAAGACAGCGCCTGGGCCTTGCATCGCCTGCGCCAGGATCCGGCCATCGAGGTGGTGGGGCTGTTCACCACCCTCAACCAGGCGTTCGAGCGGGTGGCCATGCACGGGGTGCGCAAGCAGTTGTTGTTGGCACAGGCTGAGTGCGTGGGCTTGCCGCTGATCACCATCGACCTGCCCTGGCCCTGCAGCAACGAGGAGTATGGGCGCATCATGACGGGCTTCATCGCCGATGTGCAGGCCAAGGGCATTCACCACATGGCGTTCGGGGATCTCTTTCTTGAGGATGTGCGCGCCTATCGGGAGCGGCAACTGGCGGGGACCGGCATCACGCCGCTCTTCCCGCTCTGGGGCAGCGACACGACCGAGCTGGCGCAGGCGATGATCGACGCCGGGCTCAAGGCCAGGGTCTGCACCCTGGATCCGGGCAAGCTGGACGCCGGGTTAGGTGGTCATGAATTCGGCTCGGCCTTCCTGGCTGCCCTGCCCGCCGGGGTGGATCCCTGCGGCGAGAACGGGGAGTTCCACACCCTGGCCTGGGACGGCCCCATGTTCCTGCATCCCTTGCCCATCCGGGTGGGGGAGACGGTGCTGCGGGACGGCTTCGTCTTCACCGATCTGCTGGCGGAGGATCCCGAATGAGGGAAGACCCCCTCGGGTGAGAAAGGAAAGGGGCCGGCTCCGTGAGGAATCGGCCCCTTTGCGTTTGCCCCCTTCAGCGGGCGGCGAAGGTGTCGCAACTGGCGGGCTTGCCGCTGTCAAAACCGCGTTTGAACCAGGCGAGGCGCTGGGCCGAGGTGCCGTGGGTGAAGCTGTCGGGAACGACCCGGCCCTGACCCTGCTGCTGCAACCTGTCGTCGCCGATGGCCTGGGCGGCGTTGAGCGCCTCTTCCAGATCGCCGCGCTCCAGCACCTGCTCTTTTTCCATGTAGTGTCCCCAGACCCCGGCGAAGCAGTCCGCCTGCAGTTCGAGCTTGACCGACAACCGGTTCTGGGCGACCTGGCTCAGCCCCTGTTGCTGCTGGCGCACCTTGGTGGAGATGCCGAGCAGGTTCTGCACGTGGTGGCCTACCTCGTGGGCGATCACATAGCCCTGGGCGAAGTCGCCGTCGGCCCCCAGCTTGTCGCGCATGTCCTGATAGAAGGAGAGATCGATGTAGACGGTGCTGTCGGCCGGACAGTAGAAGGGCCCCATCACCGACTGCCCCTGGCCGCAGCCGGTGCGGGTCGCACCGCGATAGAGCACCAGTCTGGGGGCCTGATAGCGGTTGCCGCTTTGCTGGAACATCTCGCCCCAGGCGTCCTCCGTGGAGGCGAGCATCACCGAGGTGAAGCGGGCGAGGGGATCGTTGGCAGCCTGGGACGAGTTCTGACGCTGGGGCTGGCTCTGCGGGGCCGGATCCTGCAGCAGTGGGCCGAGGTCCACGCCGTAGTACCCCGCCACCATGACCACCAGCAGCAGGATCAGGCGCCCCTTGCCGCCGATGGGCAGGCCGCGACCCCCGTTGCCGCCGCCTTGCTGGCGCCGGTCTTCCACATTGTTGCTCTCACGGCGATCTTGCCAGCGCATATCCCCATACTCCCGTCATTGGTGGTGGCAGTAATGATAATGGCTGGCGCCGGGGCTTGCCTAATCGGCCCGGGTCATTCGGCCCAGGGCATCTCGGGCAGGCTGTCGAGAAACTCGCCGTAACGGACGAGGTTGAAGGGGCCCTGTTCGGCTTCCATGGCCATGAGTTCGGCGCCCAGGGCGCAGGCGATGTATTGCAGCGCCTCTTCCCGCGGGGTGCCCTTCATCACCAGGCGCATCAGGGTGGCTTTCACCTGGAGGGGGTGGCCGTCGGCGAGCTGGTTCTCCACCATCTCCAGCAGTGTCTCTTCATCAAAAAATTCGGGGGTATCGGTCATGGCCGTTCTCCTGCCTGTTCCATGGGGTGGGCAGTATAGCGGTGACGCGGCTCCCGGGGGCGAAAATATCGTCCGGGTCTTGCCAAGGGGACGGGGCGAGAGCAGTCTTGGACACTCTCTCTGCCGAACGAGCCCATGCCATGATCCTCTCCGAGCGCCTGGAACTGCGCGAACTGACCGTTGTCGATGCCCCCTTCATTCTCGAACTGCTCAACGATGGTGATTTTCACCGCTACATCGGCGATCGCGGGGTGCGTACCCTGGCGGATGCCGAAAACTACATCCAGCAGGGGCCTGCGGTCAGTTATGCCCGCCACGGTCACGGACTCTATCTGGTGGTGCGGCGGGAAGACGGGGCCAGGCTCGGCATCTGCGGGCTCATCAAGCGCGATACCCTGCCCTGTGAAGACATCGGCTATGCCTTCCTGCCCGCCTGGCGCGGCCAGGGCTATGCCATCGAAGCCGCGCGGGCGGCCATGGCAGATGGCCGCGAACGGCTCGGCATCGAGCGGGTGGTCGCCATCGTCACTCCGGGCAATGAGCGCTCGGTCCGGCTACTCGCCAAGCTGGGGCTGAGTCAGGGCAAACGGGTCAGGCTGGGAGCCGGCGAGGAGGAGTGCCTGCTGCTGGAGGCGCCGGACAAGGAGACTTGCGGGGTCTAGCCACCGCTCGGGGAGCGGGGCCATGCAGACTATGACGTCAGGCAAGGAGGCCGCCGTGAGTTGCGGCCTGTCTGCATCGGGCGCTGCCGGTAGGCAGGCAAGGTCAGTTGAGCTCTTCGATGGAGAACTCGCCGGCGATACCATCACAGGAGATGGCGAAGCCGCCGCTGAAGCGGGTGCTGAACTGGATCAGGAACGCATCGTCGTCGTGCTCTTGCACGGGCAGGTTGATGGGTTTGCTGCGACGCAGGGGTTTGCGGATCTGTACGTGTTTCATCATGGTATTTCTCTATATAAATTAAGTGTTTGCTCCTTGTATTGGCAAATGTCAGGTCAATGGGCGCGGTCAGCACGATGGCGGACGAGCGCGCAGGAATACCCAGCCCGGTTCAGGGGCGTCTGCACTTTCAAGGAAGGCGCCAAGGACCACGCGGATGCATGATGCTACTTGGGAGTGGGCAGATCGGGTCTGCACCGTGAGAGCCGGGCAACGCAGGCAGACAGCCTGAACGGTTCTCAAGGCGAGTAAATCAGAAGAAGGTTATGCGGGTACTGGCAGGATTCATCGTGAGGTGAAGCATTGCGAACATAATCAGGGCTGATTAACTAGCCGGTGCGCATTCTCTCCTCGAAATGTGTAAAAAGCAAACACTAATTGTGCGTTCACCCAGTCATTCCCTGTTTTTCACGGCCACGGGGACGGCAAAAGGGCTCCCGAGGGAGCCCTTTTCATTGCCGGTCAGGGACGGGCTCAGGCGTCGCCGCAGGCCTTCTTGGCGGCGGTGATCATGGGGGTAATGGTCATGCCCTGTACCACGATGGAGAACATCACCACCGAGTAGGTCATCACCAGGATCACCTGGCGCAGATCGACGTTGTGTTCCGGGATCATCATGACACCGGATGGCAGTGCCAGGGCCATGGCCATGGCCAGACCGCCACGCAGGCCGCCCCAGGTGAGGATGCGCACCGAGAAGGTGTTGTAGCTGCGGAACTTGCGGAACGCCACATAGGGCAGGGAGACGCTGATGAAGCGGGCGGCCAGGCAGAGCGGTACCGCGATGACCAGCAGGATCCAGTCGCGCCAGGCCAGATCCAGCAGCACCAGTGCCAGACCGATCAGCAGGAACAGCAGGGCGTTGAGGAACTGATCCATCAACTCCCAGAAGTGATCCAGGTGGTGCTGGCTCTGCTCGGAGAAGCCGGAATGACGGGTCCAGTTGCCGATCATGATGCCGGTCACCACCATGGCCAGGGCGCCGGAGACGCCGATCATGTTGGCGAAGGCGAAGCCTGCGGTCGGGATGCAGAGAGTCAGCAGCAGCTCCAGGGAGCCGTCGTCGGTGGCGCTGATCATCACGTGGGCGATGAGGCCCAGCACGGCCCCGAACAGGATGCCGCCGAGGGCCTCATGCAGGAACAGACCTGCCACGCTGCCGAAGGTGGGCTCCACACCGCCAAAGGCCACGGCAAACACGGTAGCGAAGATGACGAGGCCAACACCGTCGTTGAACAGGGATTCCCCTTCGATCTGGATGGCGATCTGGGGTGGCGCCTTCATCTTCTTGACGATGGCCAGTACGGCAATCGGGTCGGTGGGGGAGATCAGCGCGCCGAACAGCATGCAGTAGACCAGCGGCAGGTCCCAGCCCAGCAGCTTGGCGATGAACCAGAAGCCGTAGCCGATGAGGAAGGTGGAGAGCAGGGTGGCGGCTATGGCCAGAATGGTGATTTCCCACTTCTGGCTACGCAACGCCTTGAGGTTGATGCCAAGCCCGCCGGCGAACAGCAGGA
Source organism: Aeromonas sp. QDB14 (assembly GCF_027707845.1). Lineage (NCBI taxonomy): Bacteria > Pseudomonadati > Pseudomonadota > Gammaproteobacteria > Aeromonadales > Aeromonadaceae > Aeromonas > Aeromonas sp. QDB14. Next base: position 7,232 of record NZ_JAPCJD010000061.1, read on the forward strand.
AGCCCAGGATCCCCTTCAACAGGAAGTTCTGGAAGTCGATGCTCTCCATGGTCTTGATGGCGAGAGGCTCCAGATTGAACCAACCCAGTTTGCCAAACAGCACCAGCAGCGCGGAGATCAGCATGGAGCCCGCAGTGATGGCGATGGTGGTCTGGATCTTCACAACATACTGGTTGGCAAAGGCGATGAAGATCGCCAACGCTGCCAGGAAGCAGAGTGTGTAGTAGACGCTCATAGTTATTTTTCTCTTTGGTAAACAGCAAGCACGTATCCCTCTTGAGGACGGGCATAGGGTACTCCCGGGTTAGATCATGCTCATTACCTATTTATGGTTATATTTAATCGCTGTCATGGACAGATAGACGGCTAGATTTCCATTTAATTTGATTGCTGCTAGGATGGGCATCACGCAGTTGCATGGATGTAAGGGGTACGAGCGGTGTCGAGCAGAGAGTCGAACAAGAAAGCGGATGTCACAACCAGGCTGGAAGCCTGTCTCAAGGAGCGGATCCTGATCATCGACGGGGCCATGGGCACCATGATCCAGGGTTACAAACTCGGTGAGGCGGACTATCGGGGGGAGCGGTTTGCCGACTGGCATACCGACATCAAGGGCAACAACGACCTGCTGGTGTTGAGCCGTCCCGCCGTCATTCGCGAGATCCACGACCAGTATTGTGCCGCCGGGGCCGACATCCTCGAGACCAACACCTTCAACGCCACCCGCATCGCCATGGCGGACTACGAGATGGAAGCGCTCTCGGCCGAGATAAACCGGGAGGCGGCCCGCCTGGCACGCGCCGTGGCGGACGAGTGGACCGCCAAGGACCCGGCGAAACCGCGCTTTGTGGCAGGGGTACTGGGCCCCACCAACCGTACCGCCTCCATCTCGCCGGACGTGAACGATCCGGGCAAGCGCAACGTCACCTATGACGAGCTGGTGGCCGCCTACACCGAATCGACCCACGCCCTGATCGAGGGCGGTGCCGACATCATCCTGATCGAGACCATCTTCGACACCCTCAACGCCAAGGCGGCCGCCTTCGCGGTGGACCTGGTGTTCGAGGAGCTGGGTTACAGCCTGCCGGTGATGATCTCCGGCACCATCACGGACGCCTCCGGTCGTACCCTCTCGGGCCAGACCACCGAGGCCTTCTACCACTCCCTTCGCCACGTCAAACCGGTCTCCTTCGGCCTCAACTGTGCGCTGGGGCCGGACGAGCTGCGCCAGTACGTGGAGGAGCTGTCCCGCATCAGCGAGACCCATGTCAGCGCCCACCCCAATGCCGGTCTGCCCAATGCGTTTGGCGAGTACGATCTGGACGCGGTAGAGATGGCGGAGCATATCCGCGAGTGGGCCCAAAGCGGCTTCCTCAACCTGGTGGGTGGCTGCTGTGGTACCACCCCGACCCATATTCGCGCCATGGCGGATGCCGTGGCGGGCATCAAGCCCCGTGCCCTGCCGGATCTGCCGGTGGCCTGCCGGTTGTCGGGCCTGGAGCCTCTCATCATCACGGCGGACTCCATGTTCGTGAACGTGGGTGAGCGGACCAACGTCACCGGTTCGGCCAAGTTCAAGCGCTTGATAAAAGAGGGGCTCTACGACGAGGCCCTGGATGTGGCCAAGCAGCAGGTGGAAAACGGCGCCCAGATCATCGACATCAACATGGATGAGGGGATGCTGGACGCCGAGGCGGCCATGGTGCGCTTCCTGAACCTCATCGCCGGGGAACCGGATATCGCCCGGGTGCCGGTGATGATCGACTCCTCCAAGTGGGAGGTGCTGGAGGCGGGCCTCAAGTGCGTGCAGGGCAAGCCGGTGGTCAACTCCATCTCCATGAAGGAGGGGGAGGACAAATTCATCGAGCAGGCGAAACTGCTGCGTCGCTACGGCGCCGCCGTCATCGTCATGGCGTTCGACGAGGTGGGCCAGGCTGATACCCGTGCCCGCAAGTTCGAGATCTGCCAGCGCGCCTACCGCATTCTGGTGGACCGCGTCGGCTTCCCGCCGGAAGACATCATCTTCGACCCCAACATCTTCGCGGTGGCGACCGGCATCGACGAGCACAACAACTACGCGGTGGACTTCATCGAAGCGGTGAAGGACATCAAAACACACCTGCCCCACGCCATGATCTCCGGCGGTGTCTCCAACGTCTCCTTCTCCTTCCGTGGCAACGAGCCGGTGCGCGAAGCCATCCACGCTGTCTTCCTCTACCACGCCATCAGGAACGGCATGGACATGGGGATCGTCAACGCGGGCCAGCTTGCCATCTACGAAGACATCCCGGCCGAGCTCAAAGAGAAGGTCGAGGCGGTGGTGCTGAACCTCAACGACAACGCCACCGAGGCGCTGCTGGCCATCGCAGAGAAGTATCGCGGCGCGGGTGCCCAGGCGGAGGATCCGCGGGATCAGGAGTGGCGCAGCTGGCCGGTGGGCAAGCGGCTCGAACACGCCCTGGTCAAGGGGATCACCGACTTTATCGAGGAGGACACCGAGGAGGCGCGCGCCCAGGCCGAGAAGCCGCTGCACGTCATCGAGGGGCCGCTGATGGATGGCATGAATGTGGTGGGCGATCTGTTCGGCGCTGGCAAGATGTTCCTGCCCCAGGTGGTGAAGTCGGCCCGGGTGATGAAGCGGGCGGTGGCCTACCTGCAACCCTACATCGAGGCGGAGAAGTCCGGCGGTTCCAGCAACGGCAAAATCGTGCTGGCCACCGTCAAGGGTGACGTGCACGACATCGGCAAGAACATCGTCGGGGTGGTGCTCCAGTGCAACAACTTCGAGATCGTGGATCTCGGGGTCATGGTCTCCTGCGAGACCATCCTCAAGACGGCCCGGGAAGTGAACGCCGACATCATCGGCCTGTCGGGCCTCATCACTCCGTCCCTGGACGAGATGGTGCACGTGGCCAAAGAGATGGAGCGTCAGGGGTTCAAGCTGCCGCTGCTCATCGGCGGAGCCACCACTTCCAAGGCCCACACCGCGGTGAAGATAGAGCAGAACTACTCCGAGCCCGTGGTCTATGTCTCCAACGCCTCCCGCGCCGTGGGGGTGGCCCAGAGCCTGCTGAGCCCGGAGCTCAAGCCCGCCTTCGTGGCCCGCATCGACAAGGAGTACGAGATTGCCCGGGATCAGCATGCCCGTAAGCAGCCGCGCTCCAAGCCGGTCAGCCTGGCCCATGCCCGGGCCAACCGCCATCAGCTGGACTGGGTCGGTTATGAGCCCCCGGCGCCCCGGGAGCCCGGCGTGCAGACCTTCGAAAACGTACCCATCTCTGTGCTGCGCCCCTACATCGACTGGACGCCGTTTTTCCTGAGCTGGGAGCTGGCGGGCAAGTTCCCCCGCATCCTGGAAGATGAGGTGGTGGGGGAGGAGGCGACGCGCCTCTACGCCGACGCCAACGCCATGCTGGATCAGCTGGAGAAGGATCAGAGCGTGCGCTGCGCAGGCATCATAGGCCTGTTCCCCGCCAACGCCGTGGGGGACAGCATCGAGGTCTACACCGACGAGACCCGCACCCAGGTGCGCAAGGTGCTGCACCACCTGCGCCAGCAGAGCGAGAAGCAGGGCTTCCCCAACTACTGTCTGGCAGACTATGTGGCGCCGAAAGAGAGCGGCAAGCCCGACTGGATCGGCGCCTTCGCGGTGACCGGCGGCATCGGCGAGGAGGCCATCGCCAAGGCCTACAAGGCGGACCACGACGACTACAACGCCATCCTCATCCAGGCGGTGTGCGATCGCCTCGCCGAGGCCTTTGCCGAATACCTCCACGAGCAGGTGCGCAAAGTGCACTGGGGCTATGCCCCTGACGAGGCGCTCAGCAACGAGGAACTGATTCGCGAAAATTACCAGGGGATACGTCCGGCGCCGGGCTACCCGGCCTGCCCGGAGCACACCGAGAAGGGGAGCATCTGGGAGCTGCTGGACGTGGAGCAGGCCATCGGCATGCAGCTTACCGAGTCCTACGCCATGTGGCCGGGGGCGGCGGTATCCGGCTGGTACTTCTCCCACCCTGAGAGCAAATACTTCGCGGTGGCCCAGATCCAGCAGGATCAGGTGGAAGACTACGCCCAGCGCAAGGGGATGACCCTGGCAGAGGCCGAACGCTGGCTGGGACCCAACCTGCATTGATCCCCGTCTGCCTCGCCTCACGCGGTGCGGGGCAGACGCCGGGTATGCACGCCATATCGAGGTTGCCATGAAGATTGGATTTGTCGGTCTGGGGGCCGTGGTGCAGACAGCCTATCTGCCTGCACTCGCCGCACTGGCGGAAAATACCGAGATATGGGGTTTTGATCCCGCCATCACCCTGCCCGGCGTCATGTCTGCGCCGACCCTGGAAGCCCTGCTGGCGGACCCCGAGGTCGCAGCCAGGGTGCTGGCGCTGGATCACTGGATGGCCCGCAATGCCGTCCAGCAGTTGCTGCTGAGCGGCAAACTGGATGAAGGCTGGCAGCCTCGGGAACCAGAGGGCGCCGGGGTCGGGCTGGCCACCCTCGCCGATATCAGCGCTGTGGAGGGCTTTTTGCTGGAACCCTGCGGCCTGGACGAGGCGGGGGAGCCCTATGCCCTCAACTTCGCCACCGGGGAGCCGGATCGGCGGGTCCTGCGCCATCCAGACGGGGTGATCCTCGACATTGGTACCCATCTGCTGGCGATGATCCGGGAACTGCTGGTGGCTCTGGGTGGGGACGACCGCCTGCACCTGATCGCGGAGGGCGTCTGCGACCGGCTGGGGCAGCCCATCCGGCGCGGGGATCTGGAGACCGCCGAGGGGCGAGCCTGCCTGCGTGGCGAGGCTGCAGGGGTGCCCCTGACCCTCTGGCTCGACAAGTATGCCGGTCCCGGGGTGGAGAAGAAGGGGCTTTGCCTTCACCTCAAGGACGGGCGGCGCATCGAGCTGCTTCGCCGCGGCAACCTGGAGTGGCTGCACCATCACGACGTCGACGGGATGCGGGGCTGGCAACGTGAGGGGCCCCTCTATCGCCACTGCATCGCCCAGACCCTGCTGGCCCCCGTGCCTTTGGGAGGCTGGGCCGGCACCACGGCGCGCCGTTTGCAGGAGGTCGCCCTGCTGCTTGAGTTGCAGCAAGGGCTGCGCGGCCCCCATTGACGTCGCTGGCGCCATCCGGCATCAGGGCTGGTGGCTGGCGCCGTCTTGCAGAACGGTCCGTTCTTGAGTGCGGCACTCTCGGTTTTTGCCCGTTCTTGCAGAACCGCGCATGGTGAGGGGAAAGGATTGGCGTTGCCAGTCGTTCATGGCACCTTATACTCTCCAGTCCGATTATCAGGTCTGCCATTTCCATGAATATTGCCATTTTATCCCGTGAGCCCAACAACTACTCCACCCGCCGTCTGGTCGAGGTGGCCCGGGCCCGTGGGCATCAGGTCGAGGTGCTCGACACCCTGCGCTGCTACATGAACATCGCCTCCCACAGCCCCTCCATCCATTACGAAGGACGGGAGCTGGAGAGCTATGACGCCGTGATCCCGCGCATCGGTGCCAGCATCACCTTCTATGGCACCGCCGTGCTGCGCCAGTTCGAGATGATGAGCACCATGGCTCTCAACAGCTCGGTGGCCATCTCCCGCTCCCGGGACAAGCTGCGCGCCATGCAGCTGCTCTCCCGTCACGGCATCGGCCTGCCGGTGACCGGCTATGCCCACAGCACCCACGACGTACCGGATCTCATCACCATGGTGGGGGGCGCCCCCCTGGTGGTGAAGCTGCTGGAGGGCACCCAGGGGATTGGTGTGGTGCTGTGCGAAACCCAGAAGGCCGCCGAGAGCGTCATCGAGGCCTTTATCCAGACCAACAACAACATCCTGGTGCAGGAGTACATTCGCGAGGCCAACGGCGCCGATATCCGCTGCCTGGTGGTCAACGGCAAGGTGGTGGCCGCCATGCGCCGCCAGGCCCAGCCGGGGGAGTTTCGCTCCAACCTGCACCGGGGTGGCACCGCCGAAGCCATCAAGATCACGCCGGAAGAGCGTGCCACCGCCGTGCAGGCCGCCAAGATCATGGGGCTGGACGTGGCCGGGGTGGACATCCTGCGAAGCGCCCGCGGCCCGCTGGTGCTGGAGGTGAACTCCTCCCCCGGCCTGCAGGGGGTGGAAGCCGCCTCCGGCAAGGACGTGGCGGGCAAGATCATCGAGTTCCTCGAGCTCAAGGCGAGCCGCAAGCACAAGCCGGCGGAATGAGTCCCAAACGAGTGTCAGACAGGTAAACACAGGGCGCCCTCGGGCGCCTTGTTGCTATCTGGCGGGTGGGCTGGAAGGCCGCGGGCTTGCCGGGAAGTGTCTCCCTTCTCCCGCTGTGTTGAACAGCCGGGGAGAAGGGCCGGGGATGAGGGGGCTATGCCGCCCCGGGGACGTCGGGGATCATCACCAGCCGGGCGCTGAAGACCCCATCCACCAGGTGGGTCTCAATTTGCCAGCCCAGCTTCTCGCAGATGCGCTGGATGATGGTGAGGCCGCAGCCGTAGCCGAGGATCTGATCCGGCGCGGCGGCGGTGGGGTTGCTGATGGTGAGCACCTGCTCGTGCAGGGTGATCTCGATGTGCCCCTCGGCGTAGCTCAGGGCGTTTTTCAAGAGGTTGCCGAGGGCGATGGCGAGCAGGGAGAGGGGGGCCTGCACCTCGCTCTCCTCGTCCAGTTGCAGGCGAATGTCCAGCGTCTCCCGTTGCAGCAGGGGGGCGAGGCGGGTCAACTCCCGGCGAATGAGCGGCGCCACCTGCTGGGGCGGGCGCTCCACGGCCTCCTTGCGTCCCAGCAACAGGAAGGTTTCCGTGAGCAGGGCCATCTCATCGGCGGCGGCGCGGATGCGGCTGACGGCGCGGGCCGCCGGAGCGGGCAGGTCATTCACCTTGCCGAGCAGGGCCGCGGATCCCTGGATCACCATGTTGGGGGTGCGCAGCTCGTGGCTGGCAAAGCGGCTGAACTCCTGTTCACGGGCAAACACGGCGGCTACCTCGTGCTTGCCCGCCAGCAGCGCCTGCTCTATCTCTCGCAGCTCCTGCCAGGGGGCATCGGGCACGAAGTCCCCCTGATCCGGGGTCAGGTGGGCGACCCGCTGGCGCAGCCGCTCCAGCGGCCTGGTGATGTGACGCACCAGCCAGATGCCGAAGGCGAGGCTCCCCAGCAGCAGGGCCAGGCCGATGAGGCGGGTCACCAGATGCAGCTTGGCTTCGTAAGGGTCGAGGTAGTCGTCCGCATCGTCGTTGAACACCAGATAGAGCAGCCCCTGACCCGAGGGGTGGGCGCGTACCAGGAAGTGCTTGTCCTCCCGGCCCAGCTGATGCTCGAAGAAGCCTGGGCTCTGGTAGGCCTTGAGCCAGGCGGGCAGGCGGCCCGCCTCTGTCCAGTAGCTGGAGAACTGGCGGGGGCTGGGGGCGGGGGCCGCCATTCCGAGGCGCAACCAGTCGTCGTCATAGCGGGTTGCCTCCGCCTCCAGCCAGTGGCGCAGGCTCAGCTCCTCCATCTTGTTCTCGGCCACCACCATCAGCAGGCTCAGGATCACCAGCAGCAGCAGACCGGCCCCTCCCAGCGCCAGCACCAGGCGCCGGCGCAGGCTCGGCAGACCGGAGGCAAGGGGAGGCGTCGGGTTCGTCATGGGGTCACCAGCCGATAGCCCTGGCCGTGCAGGGTCTCCAGCATGGGGGTGGGGAAGGGCTTGTCGAGGGCGCTGCGCAGGGCATAGATGTGGCTGCGCAGGGCGTCGGAGTCGGGCTCCTCGTCGCCCCAGACGGTGTCGAGCACCTCCTGGCGCGTCACCAGCTGGGGCGCGCGCTTCACCAGCAGGGTGAGGATCTGGAACGGGATCTTGCCGAGCTTGAGCTCCACCCCGGCGCGGGTGGCGCGGCCGCTGGCGGGATCCACCGTCAGATCGCCAAAGCCGAGGACGCCCATGTCCCCTCTGGGGCCACGCAGGCTGAGGGCCTCCAGGCGCACCTCCAGCTCCTCCATGGCGAACGGCTTGACCAGATAGTCGTCGCCCCCCGCCCGAAAGCCTGCCAGCTTGTCCTCCAGGCTGTCACGGGCGGTGAGAAAGAGCACCGGGGTCGCGATGCCGTCCGCACGCAGCCGCTCCACGGTACGCAGGCCGTCTAGGCGCGGCATCATGACGTCCATGATGATGACGTCGAAGCGCTCCTGGGCCAGCAGTTGCAGGGCGGCCTGGCCATGATAGGCGCAGTCCACCCTGTGCCCGGCCAGCGCCAGATAGTCCATGATGGTCTCCGCCACCTGGGGACTGTCTTCCACCACCAGTATTTTCATGCTCTGATCTCCTGGTCTGTGTCGCTATTTCACGGCCATTTCACACCGGATGGGTCATCCTGTGTGCCAGTGTAACCCCGAGGATCCCCGATGAAGAAGTCTCTCTGCGCCTTCTGGTTATTGATTCTATTGCCTTTTGGTCTGGTGCAGGCGGCCGAGTTCAAGCTCACGGGCCGCACCACCTGGCAGCTTGGCCAGTTGATGGTCAATGGCATTCCCTTCGTGATCGATGAGCGCACCCGCTTCAAGGATGGCCTGGATGAGGACGATCTCGGCGGGACCTGGGTCGATCTGGAAGGGGTCGTGCAGGAGACGGCGGCAGGGGCGCGGCGGCTCGTTCGCGAGGTGGAGGCTCTGGAAGAGGAGGACGAGATGGAACTGGAAGGGCCGGTGGAAGGGGGACGGATCTGGGGCTATGTCACCTCGGATGGGAGCCTCTCCCCGTTCGAGGGACGCTGGCTGGAGCTGGAGTGCAAGTTTGACGGCATGCGCCTGAGCCAGTGCCGGGAGGATGACTGATCGGTCAGGGCGGACCGGGAAAAATTGCCCGTCCGGGGCCATAGTTAAACCTCACCCCGTGACCCCGGACCGCCTGCCATGACCCGAACCGCACTCTGCCTGCTGCTGTTGCCCTTCTACACCTTTGCCGACGACGCCGAGCTCTGGCTGGTGGAGCTGGAGCACAACGACGGGGTGCGCCTGCAATTCCAGGGGGCTGAGCTGGAGCTCGGCAGTGCCGAACTGCACGGCGTGGCGCAGCCGGACGGGCTCGTGCCCGGCATGCACCTCGCGATCCAGAGCCGCTACGGCGTCGCCGAGACGATCCGGGTGCTCGACGGGGCGCCGGATCCGGCGCTCGGGGCCAGTTGGCGGCGGGCGGAGGATCGACTGCTTACCCACAATCAGCAGGCATTGCTGCTACAGGAACTCGGCGTGCTGGTGTTTGATGCTGACACTCGCTGGATCAACGGCAGCGCCGCCGATCTGCAACCGGGTCGCCGCCTGGTGCTGAGCCGGGATGAAGAGGGCCGCCTCACCGATATCCTCATTCCCGACCCCGAGGATCCCCTCGACGCCGAAGAGTGAGACCTCTCTCCCTTTCCCCTTGTTAATGGCTTGTACTTTAAATTTCCCCACTTATACTGGCGCACATCTTGTCGGAGTGCTGATCGTCGAACGACGCTAAGCTGAGACCGTTAATTCGGGATCCGTGGAACCTGATCAGGTTAAGACCTGCGAAGGGAAACAAGGGTAACTTGCGGGTTACCGCGCCGGAGAAGGCACACCTTCCCGCCAGCCAGAGGCAGACCGCCTCTGGCTGGCACAGGCGCACAGGGGGAGGTTGTCCCGTCCGGTTGTCCTTAGGGCGCCGGGTTTCCAGACTAGGGAAACACCGGGACGGCAGAGCAGGGAAGATCCATGCCCGGCTCACTCCCCCGAGCACACCCCGCCGCAAGTTCATCTTCTCCTCGAACTCCAGACAAGCAAACACCCATAACTTCAACCAGTTAATGTGAGTTTTGCTATGTCTACCAATGTTTCTGATACCACCAAATCCAGCCGCCGCGAGCAGCGCTCCAGCGCCCAGACCTTTATCGACAACTTGAAAGGGATGGCTCACCCCAACTCCCGCCGCATCTTTATCGAAGGCTCCCGCCCTGATATCCGGGTGCCCCTGCGGGAGATCCAGTTGGCCGACACCTTCGTCGGCGGCACCAAGGAGGCTCCCCAGTTCGAGCCCAACGAGCCGGTGCCGGTTTACGATACCTCGGGCCCCTATGGGGAAGAGGCCGCCCCCATCGACGTGCGCCGCGGTCTGCCGCGCCTGCGGGAGAATTGGGTGCTGGAGCGTGCTGACACCGACGCGCTGGACGGGCTGAGCTCCACCTTCACTCAGGAGCGGCTGGCGGACGAGGGGCTGGATCACCTGCGTTTCGAACATTTGCCGAGCGCCCGCCGCGCCAAGCCGGGCCGCCGGGTGACCCAGCTCCACTACGCCCGCGCCGGCATCGTCACCCCCGAGATGGAATTTATCGCCATTCGCGAGAACATGGGCCGCGAGCGGGTGCGCTCAGAACTCTTGCGCACCCAGCACCTGGGTCAGGGCTTTGGCGCCAGACTGCCCCAGAACATCACCCCCGAGTTCGTGCGCGATGAGGTGGCCGCCGGTCGCGCCATCATTCCCAGCAACATCAACCACCCGGAAGCGGAGCCCATGATCATCGGCCGCAATTTCCTGGTGAAGATCAACGCCAACATCGGCAACTCGGCGGTCACTTCCAGCATCGAAGAGGAAGTGGAGAAGCTGGTCTGGTCCACCCGCTGGGGCGCCGACACCGTGATGGATCTCTCCACCGGCCGCTACATCCACGAGACCCGCGAGTGGATCCTGCGCAACAGCCCGGTGCCCATCGGTACCGTGCCCATCTATCAGGCGCTGGAGAAGACCAACGGCATCGCCGAGGATCTCACTTGGGAGCTGTTCCGCGACACCCTGCTGGAGCAGGCCGAGCAGGGGGTGGACTACTTCACCATCCACGCCGGCGTCTTGCTGCGCTTCGTGCCCATGACCGCCAAGCGCCTCACCGGCATCGTGTCGCGCGGTGGCAGCATCATGGCCAAGTGGTGCCTGTCGCACCACAAGGAGAACTTCCTCTACGAGCACTTCCGCGAGATCTGCGAGATCTGCGCCGCCTACGACGTCAGTCTGTCGCTGGGGGACGGTCTGCGTCCGGGCTCCGTCTATGACGCCAACGACGAGGCCCAGTTCGCCGAGCTGCGCACCCTGGGCGAGCTCACCAAAATTGCCTGGGAATACGACGTGCAGGTGATGATCGAGGGGCCTGGTCACGTGCCCATGCACATGATCGAGCGCAACATGACCGAGCAGCTCGAGCACTGCCACGAGGCTCCCTTCTATACCCTGGGCCCGCTCACCACCGACATTGCCCCGGGGTACGATCACTTCACCTCCGGCATCGGCGCCGCGCTCATCGGCTGGTACGGCTGCGCCATGCTCTGCTACGTGACCCCCAAGGAACACCTGGGCCTGCCCAACAAGGAGGACGTGAAGCAGGGGCTCATTACCTACAAGATCGCCGCCCACGCGGCTGACCTTGCCAAGGGCCACCCGGGCGCCCAGATCCGCGACAATGCCATGTCCAAGGCGCGCTTCGAGTTCCGCTGGGAGGATCAGTTCAACCTGGCCCTCGACCCCGACACCGCCCGCGCCTACCACGACGAGACCCTGCCTCAGGAGTCCGGCAAAGTGGCCCACTTCTGCTCCATGTGCGGGCCCAAGTTCTGCTCCATGAAGATCACCCAGGACGTGCGCGATTATGCGGCGAAACTGGAAGCCGTAGAGATAAAGCTGGTCGGCATGGACGGTCAGCAGGAGCGGGTGGTGGCCGAGGTGGAGAGCGGCATGGCCCGCATGGCTGAAACTTTCAAGGAGGCCGGCGGCGAGATCTACCATCAGGCGGCGGCGCTGAAACAGGCCGCAGGGGAGGAGGCGTGAGCAGCGCAAGCGGGGCTGTCAGCCCCGCCGATCTGTCGCCCGTGACCGACTCCCGCCCAGTTGTCTGGACCATTGCCGGTTCAGACTCCGGCGGCGGTGCCGGCATTCAGGCCGATCTGCACACATTGCACGACCTCGGCGTGCACGGCTGCTCGGTCATCTCTGCCATCACGGCCCAGAACTCGGTGGCGGTGAAGATGGTTGACCCTGTGCTGATGCAGACCTTCACCGCCCAGATCGACGCCCTCGGTGTCGATCTGCCGCCCGCCGCCATCAAGATCGGCCTACTGCCGACCCGGCTCCATGTGGAGGTGCTGGCCCGTCGACTGGCAGCCACCCCGGCCCCCTTTGTGGTCTACGATCCGGTGGCCATCGCCAGCACCGGCACCCCCATGGCGGAGCCCGGCATGCTGGTGGCGGTGCGCGAGCACCTGCTGCCGCGCCTCTCCTTGATCACCCCCAATGGTCCCGAGCTGGAAGCCCTGACCGGCCTGCCCGCCACCAGTCCCGAGCTGGTGCGCCTCGCCGCCCGGCGGCTGCGCGAACTCGGCGCTCGCGCCGTGCTGGTCAAGGGGGGCCACCTTGAATGGGGCGGGGATCTCTGCCTCGACTACTACCAGGATGAGACCCGCGAATTCTGGCTCGCCGCGCCGCGCCTCGATACCCGCCACGGTCACGGCACCGGTTGCGCTTACGCCAGCGCCATCGCCGCCGTGGTGGCGCAGGACTATCCGGTGGAGGACGCCATCACCCTGGCGCGGGCCTACCTGCAACAGGGCTTGGCGGCGGCGCAGGGGGTGGGGGCAGGCCCGGGGCCCATCGCCCATCTGGGCTGGCCCGCCGATCTGGCCCACTTCCCCCGTGCCGTGCTGGCGGGATCACCGCTCGATCGCCGCTTCGGATTGTATGAAACAAGCAGCGCCCGTCTGCCGCAGGGCCCCTTTGCGCCGACCGAACACAACCTCGGCCTCTATCCGGTGGTGGACTCGGTCAAGTGGCTCAAACGCCTGCTGGGGGCCGGGGTCAAGACCATCCAGCTGCGGATCAAGAATCTGCCCGCCACAGAGGTGGCGCCGGCCATTCGTGATGCGGTAGCGCTTGGTCGCCGCCATGGGGCGCGGCTTTTTATCAACGACTACTGGCAGCAGGCCATCGAGGCGGGCGCCTGGGGCGTGCATCTGGGGCAGGAGGACATGGAGACCGCCGATCTCGCCGCCATTCAGGCGGCGGGGCTGCGTCTTGGCATCTCCACCCACGGCTACTTCGAGCTGATGCGGGCCCGCGAGCTTGCCCCCTCCTATATCGCGCTGGGCCATATCTTCCCGACCAACACCAAGGCGATGCCTTCGCGCCCCCAGGGGCTGGCGCGGCTGCACCACTACCGCGCCCTGATGGCGCAGTGGCCCACGGTGGCCATCGGTGGCATCAGCGAGGAGCGGGTGGCGGCGGTCAAGGCAAGCGGGGTCGGCAGCATTGCGCTGGTCTCGGCCATCACGGCGAGCGACGACTGGCAGGGGGCGACCGAGCGGCTGCTCGCCGCCGTGGGGGCGGGGGATGAACCGCGCTCGGCCTGCGTGATACGGGAGGCAGAACATGCGCTCTGATGCCGCTTCTCTTAGTGACAAAGAGTATCTGCGATACGGCCGCCAGCTGATGCTGGCGGAAATTGGGGAAGCCGGTCAGGCACGGCTGAAAGATAAATCCGTGCTGATCGTGGGCCTCGGCGGGCTCGGCTCGCCGCTCGCCCTCTATCTGGCGGGGGCCGGGGTGGGCACCTTGTGGCTGGCCGATGGCGATACGGTGGACTCCAGCAATCTGCCGCGCCAGATCCTGTTCGATAGCGAGGCGGTCAACCACTCCAAGGCGGAGCTGGCCCGCGAGCGCTTGGCCGCCCACAACCCGCTGGTGGAGCTGATTGCCATCAATCAGCGACTCGATGCCGCCAGCCTGCCGGAGTTTGTGACCGAGGTGGATCTGGTGATCGACTGCTGCGACAACCTCGCCACCCGCCAGGCCATCAACGCCGCCTGCGTGGCCCAGGGCAAGCCCTGGATCTGTGCCGCCGCAGTGGGCTGGCAGGGGCAGTTGATGGTTCGCACTAGTAGCGATCACGCCTGCTACGCCTGCCTTTATCCGCTGGATACCAAGGTGAGTCAGAGCTGCGAGACCAGCGGTGTCACCGGCCCGCTGGTCGGGGTGATGGGCTCTTTGCAGGCGCTGGAGGCACTGAAACTGCTGCTCGGGATGCCGAGCCCGGTCGCCGGCACATTGCGCCGCTTCGATGCGTTGACCCATCAGTGGCAGACCCTCACGCTGGCTCCCGACCCCGATTGCCCGGTTTGCGGCAGCACCCACCCGGCTCAGGAGAATTAACCATGAAGATCCGATTGAACGATATCGAGCTGACGCTACCCACCGGCCAGCGCCTGACTGAGCTGCTGGCGGTGCAGGAGATTCCCCCTCAGGGGGTAGCGGTGGCCCTTAACGGCGCCGTGCTGCCCCGTGGCCGCTGGGCCGAGACCCGTCTCAATGACGGGGACGAACTTCACCTCTTCACCGCCATTGCGGGAGGCTGACCCATGATGCTCGCAGTCCCATCTTCGAGCGCCCTGCCTTGCGGCGGGGCCTCATCTCTTCTTATCGCAGTGGCCGGAGGCTGACATGCTCAAGATTGCCGATCACACCTTCTCTTCGCGCCTCTTCACCGGCACCGGCAAGTTTGCCCGCCCGGAACTGATGGCCGCCGCCATCGAGGCAAGTGGCTCCCAGCTGGTCACCATGGCCATCAAGCGGCTCGAACCGGGCAAGGCCCACGACGATATCCTCACGCCCCTTCGGCAACTCGGGGTCAAGCTGCTGCCCAACACCTCCGGGGCCAAGACCGCCGCCGAGGCGGTCTTTGCCGCCCACCTCGCCCGCGAGGCGCTGGGGACGAACTGGCTCAAGCTCGAGATCCACCCCGATCCGCGCTACCTCTTGCCCGATCCCATCGAGACGCTCAAAGCCGCCGAGCAGCTGGTGAAAGAGGGCTTTGTGGTGCTGCCCTACTGCGGTGCCGACCCCGTGCTCTGCAAACGGCTCGAAGAGGTGGGCTGCGCCGCCGTGATGCCGCTCGGTGCGCCCATCGGTTCCAATCAGGGGCTGGTGACCCGGGAGTTTCTCGCCATCATCGTCGAGCAGGCCAATGTGCCTGTGGTGGTGGATGCGGGCATAGGTGCGCCGAGCCACGCCGCCGCCGCCTTTGAACTGGGGGCCGACGCCGTGCTGGTCAACACTGCCATCGCGGTGAGCGGCGACCCGGTCGCCATGGGCCGCGCCTTTGCGCTGGCCTGCACCGCCGGTCGCAGCGCCTATGAAGCTGGTCTTGGCGCCCGCGCCCTGCAGGCCCAAGCCTCCAGCCCGCTTACCGATTTTCTGGGGGCGTTATGAGTCAGCATGCCAATGACCCCACCCCGACCCTCCCCTTGCCAGGGGAGGGAGTGTCGACCCCGCCCTCTTGTGAAGTAGGAGATCGGGGGGGCGGATTAACACCTCCCCCTTGTGAAGGGGGAGGCCGGGAGGGGGTTGAGAGAAAGTCGGAGAGTTTTCTCGATAGATGGCAGGAGCTGGAGTGGGACGATATCGGCATGCAGATCCGCGCCAAGACCGCGGCAGATGTAGAGCGGGCGCTGACTACCTCCCGCCGTACCCTGAGCGATTTTATGGCGCTGATCTCCCCGGCCGCCGAGGCGTATCTGCCGCAGATGGCAGCCGAGGCCGAGCGCCTGACGCGTCAGCGCTTTGGCAACACCATCGGCTTCTATGTGCCGCTCTATCTGTCGAACCTCTGTGCCAACAACTGCACCTACTGCGGCTTCTCCATGAGCAACCGCTTGAAGCGCAAGACCTTGAATAGCGAGGAGATAGAGCGCGAGTGTCTGGCCATCAAGGCGCGCGGTTTTGACAGCGTGCTGCTGGTGACCGGCGAGCATGAGCACAAGGTGGGGCTCGCCTATTTTCGGCAGGTGTTGCCCATCATCCGCCGTCACTTCAGCACGGTGGGGATGGAGGTGCAGCCCCTCTCTCAGGACGAATACGCCGAGCTGAAAACCCTCGGCCTCGATTCGGTCATGGTCTATCAGGAGACCTACCACGCCCCCACCTATGCCCGCCATCACCTGCGCGGCAACAAGCAGGACATCGCATGGCGCCTCGCCACGCCGGATCGGCTCGGTCGCGCCGGTATCGACAAGATCGGGCTGGGGGCGCTCATCGGTCTCTCTGCGGACTGGCGTGCCGACAGCTACTTCGTCGCCGAGCACCTCGCCTGGCTTGAACGCCACCACTGGCAGAGCCGCTACTCCCTCTCCTTCCCGCGCCTGCGCCCCTGCACCGGTGGGCTGGAACCTGAAGTGGTCATGTCGGATCGCCAGCTGGCCCAGCTTATCTGCGCCTGGCGCCTCTTCTCGCCCACGCTGGATTTGTCGCTCTCCACCCGCGAGTCGGCCACCTTTCGCAACGGCGCGGTGCGCCTTGGCATCACCCAGATGTCGGCCGAGTCGCGCACCCAGCCGGGTGGCTATGCCGAGGGGGATAAAGAGGAGCTGGAGCAGTTCGCCATCCACGACGACCGCCCGGTGGGGGAAGTGGCCGCCGCCGTGCGGCAGGCAGGGTTGCAGCCGGTGTTCAAGGACTGGGAACCCTTCCTGGGCCGATAGGGGCGGCCACGCCCCCCCTTTGCTGGGCAGCCCCCCCCGGCATGGCGGCCGGACTCCGCTGCCTGCGGCAAGTCTGATGGCACGGCGTCGCCGTGCCGTCGTAGGTTTGATTAGCGAAGCGTAATCAGACGTTCGCGGAGTTTGTCGAGGTGACTAGCCGTAGGGTCGATTAACCGTCAGGCGTAATCGTCCGCTCCGTGTGATGGGGGAATGGCACGGCCTTGCCGTGCAGGACGCGAGGCCGTCGGCCTCGAAGGGGTTTCGCCCGCCCTTCGGGCTTGGGCGAGTAACTTTTCTTTGCGTGGCCAAAGAAAAGTCACCAAAAGAAAGGCCACCCCCGCCAATCCGACCGCTACGCGGTTTCCCTCGGGTCAGGTGCAAGGTCGGACGGACCGCCGCAGACGGCACATCCCTGTGCCGGCTGCGTCTGCGCCATCATCCCTGATGGCGCTCCTTACCTTGCCCCTTCCCCTCGGCGGATTGGAGGGGGAACAAATACCGGGCCCACCATAACCTCAAGGGGAATGCAGGTGATAACTAGATCTGAACAAACTAGACCTGTACAGATTGTTAATTTTTTTGTTTTCTTGCGAGGTTATAGCTCCTCTTGGCATTTATTAAATAGTCACAGTGTTCCATTATTTTTTTGATAAATTCTTCAACTAGTTCAATGGAGTAATAGTGTAGTTCTGGGTTTGCATTTTTGTAATGGAACTTGTTGTTGCATGACTTCCACGAATTCTTGAATGCGACAGCATCGAAACAATTTTTATTTATTAGTGGGGCTCCTGTTTTATTGTGATGTGATAAATGCTTTTTAAGAATCGCTTCATCATATCTGTCTTGTAGGCGAGAGTTTATTTCATTGATTGCATCCTTCTGTAAGAACGGGTGGGTCTTTTCTCTGTCGGTTGGTTTTTCTATTATTAGTGCTTGCCTGAGGGCTTCAATGCCATCCTCAGCTCTGGTTAATGCTATTGTATTCCCTTGAGCATCATCGGTAGCAAATATAAGTTTTACATTAAGTGGGATGGCAAACTCAATGTCATTGCTTTGATTTACCTCATTCTCGATAGACGTTGCTAATTCTAGGATGTCATCAGCTATGTCACCATAAGTTGATTTCATTATGGATATAGGTGGTGATTTAAACTCACCAACTAAAGAGATCATGCCCGTGTGGCTATTATTTATAAATGACACCTCAGTGAAACTTTCGAATTGTGAAGTGTAGTTAAGGACGCCAGACTGAAATACTCTGGAAATAATTCCTTGTATCTCAGGCATAAGTAGATGAACAGCCTGATCTCTAAAATAAGCAACCTGCTCTATATTTTTTCTTATCTTAGAGTTGGAAGGATAATACCTTTCTAAGCACTCTCGTAAGGATATAGTTTCTTTGAATCCTTTAGTCTTAGTTCTAAAGATAGATTTTTCACCATCTCTTTCTATTAGTGCAGCTTTTAAAAATTGCTCCCACGCTGTGCAAAAACACATTGAGAAAGCATCCATCTTGTTTTCTAAGGATGGTCTGTTGTATAACTCCAAGGCAAGGAGCATGTTGTCTTTTGATTTTGCCAATAATGCTTTGGCTAACTTTGATCTGCAGTTGTGACCTAGTCCCCTCCTGTTTTTGGATTGGGATAGCAATTTTGAAAACTCCGCGAATTCAACTTCGAAGTGCGACACTCGCCTATGCCGCCTGACAGTACTCTTCGAATACCTTGACAGGCTGCC
>NZ_JAPCJD010000062.1:0-25271 GCF_027707845.1 Aeromonas sp. QDB14
TCGTTCTTGATGGTCAGGGTCAGGGTCGCCGTGCTCACGTCTCCGTCCGCATCCGTCAGGGTGTAGGTGAACACTTCACTGCCCACCCCGCCCCCGGTCAGCGCCTTGAAGTCACCGTCGTTCGGGTTGAGGGTGTAGATGTAGGTGCCGTTGGCATTGAGCACCAGGCTGCCGTAGGTCCCGCTCAGGGTGCCCGCGGTCACCGCCGCGCCATCCGCCCCCTGCACGTCGTTGGTGATGACGTTGCCATTGAGGACCAGGTTGTTCTCGCTCGCCGCCGTCAGGTTGACGTCGCTCACCGCCGTCGGCACGTCGTCCAGCACCACAACATCCAGCCCTGCACTGGTCGTATCGCCATCGAGGTCCGTCAACACGACGTTGAAGCTCTCCGTCAGAGCCCCATCATTTGCAGATTTGTTATGTGTTTCGTTATCGTTCAGGGTGTAGCTGTAGGTCACGCTGCCAACCCCTGTCACCGGGTTGTAGCTGACGCCGGTCACCAGCAGTTGATTTCCCAAAGGACTGGGGATCCCCTGGGGGAAGGTGGTCAAGACCTGGCCATTGCTGATCAGCGTCACACCTCCCAGCGTCAGGCTTTGTACTCCATCTGCCGCATTGAATGTAAAGGTACTGCTCTTGGTCAAGGCAGCGCCATCGGGGGCTGAGCCATCCGGCAATGCGGCTTCATCAAGGACAAGCTCACCACCCTCGACCTGCAATCCATTCAGCGAGACAGGCTCATCTACAGGGGTGATGGTGATGGTCAGAGTGGAGTCGTTGGTATCATCCCCATCCGTTACGGTGTAATTGACCGCAGGTACGGGGCCTGTGTAGTTCAGCGCGGGGGTAAAGGTATAGGAGCCGTCCGCATTGATGATCAGCGTACCAATCCCATCCAGCGTGCTCTCAACGCCAGCAGCAATTCCCTGATTGCTGCCCCAGCTATAGGAAATGACAGACGAATCAAGGGGACCATCCGGATTGTTGCTGTTGTCGAGCACATTGCCACTGATGGCCTGATCTTCCTGGGTGACAACAGACTCATCCTGATCATCGAGCTGATTCTCGGGCAGAAGATCGTCTTCCTGCAGCACATTCTGATCGATCAACGTGTCATAGCCGGTATCGAATCCGGCCTCGGCTATGGTCGCATCTCCGATGCGGTCTATGACAACAAAACCACCATTGCCACTGGCCCCAGCGACCCCGCCGATACCGCCACCACCACCGGCGGCAGGTGCCCCACCGACAGCAGAGGCTTCGAAGTTCTTGGTCGGGTCAACCCCTTGCAGGATAGATTGTTGCAACGCCGCAATTTCTGGCGACACTTCAGGCGAGCCTTGCTGATGATTGGCAACCGATGAGGAAGATTGCCCCTCTGGAGGCATCTCTGTCCCTGCCGGGACACCATTGCCCTCTGCAGGTTTGTCATCGTAGGGCGCCAGCATCAATTTGGCATCATCAGCGATATTGAGTCTGGCGCCAGGCTGCAGTATCTCGCCAGGCTGGAGAGGACGGCTGCTGCCATCGGCAAGCAGGATCTGAACGTTGCCTTCTACGGAAGAGACGACCACGGTTTTGTCGATGATTTGGGTGCGCATATCCATTGCTCCAGGGTGACAGATCTTGATGCCTACACTCTAGATACGCCCCCGTCCTGCTTCCGTTGCAAAAATGTACAGGGTTGAGTCTCTTTGACTTCATCCGATGCAGCGAATCGAACGAATATTTTTTACATATAAAAATCAATTAAGTAACAGCGCGAGTTTTAGTGATATTACCTATATGTCGCGTAAAAATGATGTACATATTCTAAACAGATATAAAAAAGGGCCCTTAATGGGCCCCTTTCTATCGAGTTGTACCGCTTATGCCAATGGAAATGCCGGGTGAACGAACCCCTGATAACCATCGATATGCAAACTGGACAACAATTCAACCTGCCGTTGATCTTCCACCCGGGTGGCGATGGTCGTGACACCCGCATTGTGGGCAGCCCGACAGACAGCCGCCAGGAAGGAGGTATCGGCGCCTGGTTCCATGACCTGGCTGGTATACCCGTGGTCCACCTTGACATAAGCGGGGGTCAGCTCTTCCAGATAACCGAGGGACTGGAAGTGCCGGCCATAGTGATCGACCCCCCACAAGAAGCCGTGCTCTCGCAACAGCTCAACCAGATGAGTCACATACTCTTTGTGTTTCATGATGGCCGCTTCCGGGATCTCGAACAGCAGTCGCTCCCTCAGCTCCACGTTCAGCGACAGATAGCCTCTGAGCCATGTCAGGAACTCATCCGAACAGAGAGAACCCGCCGTGATATTGACTGCCAACACCAATTCCGGTTGCTGCTTGAACAAGGGGACGCAGGCTTCCAGCACCGCCTTGTCAAACTCGGCCCCCATCTTGAACTGCTCGATCGCAGGCAAGAACTGCCCTGCGAAGTAATCCGTTCCATCTCGCGAGATGGCCGCGAACAACTCGGCATGCAGGCGGGTACCATCATCGAAGCAGCATGCAGGCTGTGCCTTGAAGCGCCATAGATGTCTGGCAATGGCATCCTGCACCAGGTCTCGCCAGGCAAGGCGTCCCATCAGTCCCTGCTCATTGCCGCCTTCCATCACGACGGCACCGCGCCGCTCATTGCGCGCTTTGCCAAGGGCGTTATCCGCCTTCGTCAGCAGGGCCGAGAGATCGTCATTGCCATCACGGCCGGCGATGCCGACGACGGACAGCGCTCCGCTTTCTCCCATGGGATTGACAACCAGATCGGCGATACGGCTGTTGATGAGCTCCGCCAGCTCCTTGAGCTGAGACAGATCATCGGTGGGGCAGAGCAAGGCATACTCCGTCGCCGAGATCCGGGCCAGCGCCGCGCCATCCCAGCCATCCAGCAGTTCCCTGAGCACCTGTGCAATGGACTTGACCATGTTGTCCCTTGCAGCAAAGCCCTCTTCCCGATAGAGATCGTCCAGCATGTCGACGGCCACCAGCATGACCCCGCCCTGCCCGGCCTCCGCAATCCAGGCATTGACCTGCCCGACGAAGTAAGAGCGGTTGCCAAGCCCGGAGACGGCATCCACATAGACGCGGGCTCGCAGATTCTCGGCTTCGTCGGCCTGCTCTTTGAACTGCACGGCAAGCTTGCTGGAAAGGGTATTGATGGCCTGTACCACTTGCCGCAGCTCGCGGGTCTTGGGCTCGGGAATGGCGTGGCCGAAATGGTGCAGCTCGATTTCAACCGCCTGATCGCAAATCAGCTTGAGCGGTTTGAGCAGATAATTGAGCGCCCGCATCAGCAAGAGAGTGGTGACGAGAAAGCCGACCAGGAACCAGGTGGCCAGTTCGCTCATTCCTTTCCAAAGCTCGTAGTAGGCTTGTCCAGGGTGGCCGACGACCTTCAGCTTGCCCAGTTGCAGCCAACCCGACGTCAAAATCGATTCATTGGCCACTTCAGGGAACAGATCAAGCCCAATGAACCACTGTGGGACCCCTTCGATATGGCTGCTGTTCTCCAGCTCGATGACATCCTTGGAGGCCAGCAGATCGAGACGGACCAGCTTGTAGTAACCCCCGTCGAACACCGCCTTGATCACGGATTCGGCACTGACCTTGTCGCCGTTCTCCAGATAGGGGGTCAGCGCCAGACCCAGTGCGGTGGACGTATTGATGACGGTGGTCTCCTGCTGCTGCGCCAGGTAGTTGCGGGTCGAATTGAATTGCACCCAATAGGTGGCGGCAAACAGCAATCCGAACAGCAGCAGCATGGTTGCCAATAGTTGTCTGTAGAGCGTCATAGGTTAATCATCCAAATTGACCGCAGGCCGAGCCAATCGCCCCGATGTCATGCGATTGCGTAAGTCTGTCCATAATCCCAAGCGGGATGATTGCCCGGCCAGTTCCCCTTGACCACGCGCCTTCATCAGCCACAAGTGACTACCGTTAAAACTGTAAATTGGCAACAAATCCGCCCGTTGGGTCGCCGGACGAATTGAGCCGACAAGATTGTCCAGAATCAGGGGCACTGCCGCAGGCGTCTCATAGTAGGCAACGACCATATGAAACTGGTTATAATCCAATGCCTTGACATATACCATTCGCATTTTTTCATCAGGGATGCCAAGTTCCAGCAAGGTAAAATACTTGGAAATGCTGAAGTCTTCACAATCTCCCCCCGCTGCGCCCAGAAATTCCAGCGGTGTCGCCCAATAATCCTTCTTGTGCCACAACTTGATGTCATCGATGAAACGCATCTGGTTGAAGAACTGGTTCACCTTCTCCAGCTTCTGCCGATCCGTCAGCCCCGCCGCCTTGTTCTGCATTGCCAAAGTGCGCCAGCTGGTGACCCGTTTGCCGGCCCTGGGGCCATAGGTCTCCTCAGCGCGCTTGACCAGTTTCATATCCTCCGGTGAGAGAGGCTGGCTGGCGCTGAGCAGCAGGGGGATCGCCAGCAGGGCGAGCCACAGCAGGCGAACCCGCCAGGGCGCACGTGCACCTGCGAGGGCTCGATACCCATCACGTCGGCTCCAGCCTGTCGATGCCACCTCTTTCTGTGTCATGACGCCGCCATCATCCCCTGACCGCCGGACGCATAAAAGAATGACTGCAGCACGCTGCAGCCATTCCCCTTGCCTGATATGACATCAGTGGCAGGGCCATCAGTTGTTGTTGGCCTGCCATTCAGCCGGTTGCTGCACATTCAGGGCATTGAGCAGACCACCGGTGGCATTGAGGATACGATAATCTGCCAACAGGGAGTCGTACTCGGCCGTGATGTAGCTGCGGCGAGCCTCGAACAGTTCGTTCTCCGTGTTCAGCACGTCCAGCAAGGTCCGTTGGCCCAGGCCGAATTGCTTCTTGTAGGCCTGTACGGTGTCATAGCTGGCGTCCACGTGCTCTTTGAGGAAGACTTTTTGCTTGGCCAGCGACTCTTTGGCGTTCCAGGCGAGGCGGGTCCCCTCTTCCACCTGACGGAAGGCATTCATGTGAATGTCTTTGGCCTGGGAATAGAGCGCTGAGGTTGCCTTGCTTTCTGCCAGATCGGACCCACCGCGGAACAGGTTGTAACGCATCCGGACCATGGCGGTGAGATCGTCGTTACGGCCTTTGACCGCATCGATGTCCTCGTTCCAGTTCTGATCCACTTCAAAGGCTACGTTCGGGTAGAACCCGGACTTGGAGCCTTCATGCTGGTACTTCGCCTCTTCGATGTCCTGCAGGGATGACAGCAGGGTCGGGTGAACCTCTGTTGCCGTCTTCAGCGCATCTTCCAGTGTTGCTGGCAGGAGCTGGGTGTTCGGTACTGGCTGAACGAGATCCTTGGGCACTTCATTGACGACACGGATGAACTCACTCTCGGCATCCCGATAGTTGTTCTCCGCCGCCGCCTGATTGGAGTAAGCCCGAGCCACACGACCGTCGATCTGGGTCTGGTCAGCGGTCGACCCCAGACCGGAGTCGGTCCGTTTCTGGATGTCACTGCGGATCTGCTCGTGGGTTTCAAGGTTCTGCTTGGACAGCTCCAGGATCTCCTGCTGACGCAGCATGTTGAGATAGACCTCGGCCACGCGCAGAGCCGTGTTCTCCGCCTCGGAGATCATCGCCAGGCGCTGGGCCTGGGCGGCGGCATCGGTCCGTGCCACGTTGCTGCTGACATCAAAGCCGTCAAACAGCATCTGGCGAAGGCTGATCCCGGCCTCCTTGCGCGTCATGGAGTCATCGAACGTCTGTGAATTCGGACCTGCGGCACGGGTCGAGGGACTGTCAGTCTTCTCGTAACCGACGCCACCACGCAGATCAATGGTGGGGTAATAGCCGCCCTTGGCTCCATCATGCTGATACAGTCGTGCCTGATAGAGATCAAAAGCTTCCTTGATTTTCGGATGGGTAGCCAGTGACTGCGCCACTGACTGTTCCAGCGTCTGTGCCTGGCTCAGGCCCGGGAACAGTATGGTGCCACTAACCAGCATGGCAACAATCGTCTTCTTCATGGTATCTCCAGTCATGTTGTTTTTAGATTGTTGGCTTATCGTTCTCTCAGTGCCGACTGCTTAGCCCTCAAGATGGGTTTCAGCAAGTAGTCTAGGACACTTTTTTTACCAGTAATAATATCTGCACTGGCTAACATACCGGGGATGATGGGAAGTGCGTTAAGCTCATCGCCCAGATAACTCTTCTCGGTTCGTACTCGCACCAGATAGAAGGAATTGCCCTCCTCATCCTGGATTGAGTCGGCACTTATCTGTTCAACCTTGCCATGTAAACCTCCATAAATAGTGAAATCATAGGCAGTTATCTTGACCACGGCCTCCAGTCCGGGTCTGAGGAACGCGATGTCCTTGGGCGACACCTTGGCTTCAACCAGCAGGGTGTCTTCCAGCGGCACTATCTCCATCAGGTCCATGCCCGGCTGAACGACCCCACCCAGCGTATTAATCTTGAGCTTTTTGATGGTCCCCTTGAGAGGCGCGATCACACTGGTACGATCGACTCTGTCCCTGAGGCCGACCTGACCCTCCGACAACTGGCTCAACTTGCCTTGACGTTCGTTCAGCTCGGTCTGGGAGTCCGCCCGGAATTTCAGGGCGATATCATTTCGCTTCGAGATGGTCTCCCGCAGTACCGAGTTGAGCTTGGGCACCAGCAGGCGGTTCGCCTCCAGCTCCCCTTGCATTTCGTTGACCTGCCGCTCCAGTTTAATTAGCTCCACTTGAGGAACTATACCCTCTTTTGCGAGAGGACGGCTGATGTTCAGCTCCTGACGAGCCAAATCAACGCTGCGGCCGACGGTCCGGATCTTGGCATTGAGCTCTATGGTCTCCTGCTCTTTCTGCTCGATCTGCTGTCCCAGGATGTAGAGCTGGTTCTTGAGGTTGTTTAACCGCGCCTCCTGCACCGATCTTTCACGGGCGGCATATTCCGCAAATACATTCTCGTACCCTTCGGGGAACTCGATGGCCTGTTTGTCGATGGCTACCTGTTCACGCCACCCCAGATTGGGCTCGTTCTTGACCACCACGCTGCGAATTTCGGCGCGCAGGCGGGCAATATCCCCCTTGAGGGTGACCAGCTCCTGCTCCCGTTCGCGAAAATCCGACTTGAAGCGGGTATCGTCGATGCGCAGCAGTGGCTGTCCCTTCTCGACGATGTCCCCCTCCTTGACGAAGATCTCCTTGACGATCCCCCCTTCCAGGTTCTGGATCACCTGCAACTGGCGCGACGGTATCACCTTGCCCTGGCCGACGGTCACTTCATCCAGCTCTGCCCAGGCTGCCCAGACGATGGCGCTGACAAAAAACAGGAAGCAGGCCCACAGCAGGACTCTGGCACGGGTGGGTGTCGTCAGCAGCACGGCGGCGGCGCCGTCATCCACGTACTCGAGATGCTCGGGTGCAGGCAAGACCGTATCTGAGGACGTTTTCTTGAACCAGTGGTTAGCCATTCGCCGTCTCCTGCACCCGCACCTTGCCTTCCTTCAATTGCTGCAACACCACCTCTTTGGGACCGTCCGCCACTATCTTCCCCTGCTCCACGACGATGACCCGGGAAGCGACATCCAGCATGGAGGTCTTGTGGGTGATGAGGATAAGGGTGGTTTCGGGGCCGAGCCGCGCCAGCTCCTGCTTCACGTGCATCTCTGACTGGTTGTCCATGTTGGAGGTCGGCTCGTCCATCACCAGAATGGGGGGATCGTTGAGCAGGGCGCGAGCCAGCAGGATGGACTGGCGCTGGCCACCGGAGAGCTGACGTCCCCCTTCGCCTATCTGTCTGTCGAGACCGTTGGGATCCCGGTTGGTAAAGTTGGTGACCCCGGCCCGCTTGGCGGCGCGCAAGACACGGGCATCGTCCACCAGGGGATTGCCCAGCATGATGTTGTCCCGCACGGAACCAAAGAAGAGAGTCACATCTTGCGGCACACAGCCGATGTTGCGGCGAATGATGGTCGGCGGCAGTTGGTCCAGCTCAAAGCCATCCAGACGCACTAGGCCGTCAGTCGGGCGATAGAGGCCCATCAACAATTTCTCCAGCGTGGTTTTACCCGCACCGATCCGCCCGATGATGGCCACCTTCTCACCCGGCTCGATGCGCAGGTTGATGTTGTGCAGGGTGCTGCTCTCCATGCCCGGATACTTGAAGGAGACATTTTCAAACTCGATGCGCCCCTGGATGACCGGATGGTGGATGTACTGCCTGCCCTCCTCCTGCTCACCCGGCGTCATCATTATCTTCTCCAGGATCTCGAGTGCCGACTTGGCCTGGTTGTAGCGGGTAGAAAGCACCGACAGCTGCACCATGGGGGCGATGGCCCGGCTCGACAGCATCACGGCCGCTATCATGCCCCCCATGGTCACCAACCCTTCCGAGATCTGGTAAACACCGACGATCACCAGTCCCACTGTCACCACCTGCTGGATGTAGCTCGCCAGAGAAGACATGGAGTTGGTGATGCGCCGGGTCTGCACGCCCCAGGTCGAGATGTGGGACACCGCCTGCTCCCAGCGGTGCTGGAACATGCTCTCGGCCCCGAAAATCTTCACGGTCTCAAGGCCCGAGATGCTTTCGATCAGATTGGCGTTCTTCTGGGAGGCGAGCCGGGAGCCCTCCTCGATGGATTGCTTCAGCGGTGCCTGAATGTAGAAGCTGTAGGCCACCAAGATCAGGATGGCGATGATGGGCACCACCACCATCACACCGGCGAAAATCCAGATGATGAAGAGGAAGAAGATGGCAAACGGCAGATCGATCAGGGTGGAGACGGTGGCCGACGTGAAAAACTCGCGCACCGATTCAAACTCCTGCAAGTGCTTGGCAAAGGCACCGGTCGACGCAGGCCTGGACTCCATCTTCATGCCCATCACCTTGGCAAAGATTTTGGCCGACAAGAGCACGTCGGATTTCTTGCCTGCAATATCGATGAAGTAGCTGCGCAGCTGGCGCATCACGAAGTCGAAGGTGAACACCACCATGGCTCCAACCGCCAGCACCCAGAGGGAGTCGAATGCCAGGTTGGGCACAATCTTGTCATAGACGTTCATGGTGAACAGGGGGCTGGCGATGGCAAACAGGTTGATGAGGATCGAGGCCACCAGCACATCCCGATAGATACCGCGGGACTCGAACAAGGTGCTCCAGAACCAGTGACCATCACGGGTCTCCAGCACTTTGGGCGAGCGCTCATCAAACTTGAACTGCCGCTTGACGTAGAACAGACGACCATTGTACTCGTCACCCAGCTGGGCAAGACTGACCCATTGGGCCGCGTCTCCGGCCTGGGGAAAGATGACCCTCGCCTGGGTCCGTTCTTCATTCCATTCAAGCAAGATGCAGGCGCCGCCATTGCGCGTCTGCAAGACGCAGGGCAGCAGCAGCGAGGAGATCTGTTCAAGGGGCTGAATCACTTCGCGGGCAGAGAGACCGCCCCGCTCGGCGGCACGACTGAAGAGCGCCGTGCTGAGACGCCCGGAGACCAGTGGCAAGCCGGTGGTGAGAGCATCCTGACTGTTGGGCACCCCGTAAAAGCGGGTCAAAAAGACCAGGCACTCCAACAGTTCATCTATATGGCTGGTTTCTGCTTGCATAGCATCCCATCAAACATGATTCAGAAGGTTGTCTCGGGGCCGAATATCCAAAGCCCGGCGGCGATCCGGAAAAACAGAACAGACCGCGCCACCCAGACCCACAACCCGATTAGCGCACAGAGCCGGGACACTGCATGTCTCGCCTCCCTCACAGATTTTCATGCCGGAAACGGAGGGGACATGCCGGGCACCTGATGTTGCCAAGAAATATGCCACCCGGTACGAAGAAAGCCCGCCCGGTATAAAAACTGCAAAGAGTTATTGATAACTATATCTTTTTTCAAGCCGACCATCTTATCAAGGTGACTTGAACGAAACTATACTCCAAAGACTGAATTTCATCTAATAACCCACTGTTTTTTTGACGAAATTAGAGTTGGCACTCGCCCGTGGAAGAGAGAGAAAAGGGGCGTCCCAGGCAGTGTCCCTGAGGGCCTGAGCGTGCCAGCGCCGCGGCAATGGCGGTCATGGCGCTCCAGCGATTCTCGCACCAGGCGGGGGCCAGCAGGGTCGGGCGGCGCGCCGACGCCGAGACTCTGTGATAGACCACCTCGGGAGGCGTGTACTGGATCATGGCGACCGCCGCCGTCACATACTGCTCCATCGTCAACACATCCAACCGTCCCGCCTGCCACGCCTTGCCAAGAGTGCTCCCCTCCACCACATGCAGTGGGTGAAGCTTGATCCCCTCGACGCCGGTCTCCACGACACGGTGGAGGGTTTCCAGGCTGTCCATCGGCACCTCCCCGGGCAGGCCCACGATGAGGTGGGCACACACCTTGATGCCTCGCAGATGGGCTCGGGCAACGGCATCGGCATAAGCGGCATAGCCGTGACCCCGATTGATGCGTTGCAACGTCTTGTCGTTGGCACTTTGCAGCCCCAGCTCCAGCCACACCTCGTAACCTCTGGCCTGATAACCTGCCAGCAGATCCAGCACCGCATCGGGTACACAATCAGGGCGAGTTCCGACGCAGAGCCCCACCATGTCGCTCACCGACAAGGCTTCTTCATACATGCGCTGAAGGTACTCCACTTCGGCATAAGTACTGGTATAGGCCTGAAAGTAGGCCAGATAGCGCCTGGCCCGGGTCACCTCGTCCCGGCGTGCCAGCAGTTGCTGCACCACGGAGAGTTGCTGGGCCGACTCGTCGGCAAAGGAGGAGACATTGCAGAAAGTGCAGCCACCCCGGCCCAGGGTGCCGTCCCGGTTAGGGCAGGTAAAGGCCCCGTGAATGGAGAGTTTGTGGATCTTCTGGCCGTGGCGCTGCTTGAGATCCTGGCCAAATGTATTGATGAGTTCGTGTAACTGCATGACACCTCCGAAATGAGGTGTCATTCTAGCGACGCAGCCCGGCGGGCAGGCTGCGCTGGATCAATCCCGCTCCCTACCCAAAAATCATATAAATATTCACGTTAGATGTGATAAATACCCAACAGTCGGCATTCACGGTCACTTTTGACAACCTGTCACTCCTGCAACCTGGAGAAAAGTGTCATAACCTCTCGCCCATAACCGGCTGTAACTACTGAAAAAATCCTGTTAAGTCTGCTTATGGACAAATGCAAGACGCAGGATCCTGAAATGTGATCCCCGCCAAGCACACCAGAGATGACTTTGTAAAATTACTACAGTTCCCCGCCACCATGCAGTCAACCACTAAACCGTCCATAAACAGAACATAAAGCCAACAAATAAATAAAAAGCAGTCACAAATACACAAAAATGCTGATTGAGTCTCAAAAACCCACATTTTGTTATGGCGATGTAACATTGCAAACAAGCGGGATGTCCAATTGACCTTGCCCGAAAATCCCATTAGTTTGGAGATTCGCCACCTCAGGCGGACGGAACCACAAGAGCCAATCGCAATTTATGCAGTCTGTTGATGACAGTGCGATGGAAGGCCGAGCAAGGGAGAAATGCAATGTCACTATATGATCCAAAGCTGGAGAGGGATAACTGTGGCTTCGGCCTGTTGGCCCACATGGAAGGGGAAGCCAGCCACAAGCTTGTCCGTCTCGCGATGTCAGCCTTGGCTCGCATGCAGCACCGCGGCGGTATCTCCGCCGATGGCAAGACCGGCGACGGCTGCGGCCTGTTGCTGCAAAAACCCGACAGCTTCTTTAGAGCGGTCGCCGAAGAGAAGGGATGGCACCTGGGCCGCAACTACGCGGTCGGCATGCTGTTCCTCAACCCCGATCCCATCCTGGCCCAGGCCACTCGCGACATCATCGACGAGGAGCTGGAAAGAGAGACCCTGAGTCTGGTCGGCTGGCGCAAGGTGCCCATCGATACCAACGTACTCGGTTCCATCGCCAAGGCGTCCCTGCCCAGCATTGAACAGGTCTTTGTCAACGCGCCCCCGGGCTGGGTCGACAAGGATCTCGAGCGCCGCCTCTATATCGTGCGCCGCCGCATCGAGAAGCGCATCAGCGACGACTACTTCTATGTGGTCAGCCTTTCCAACCTGGTCACCGTCTACAAGGGACTGTGCATGCCGGTGGATTTGCCGCGCTTCTATCTGGATCTGGCCGACATCCGCATGCAGGCCGCCATCTGCGTGTTCCACCAGCGTTTCTCCACCAACACCAGCCCGCGCTGGCCGCTGGCGCAGCCGTTCCGCTACCTCGCCCACAACGGCGAGATCAACACCATTGCCGGCAACCGCCAGTGGGCCAAGGCGCGCAGCTACAAGTTCGCCACCCCGCTGATCCCCGATCTGCAAGAGGCCGCCCCCTTCGTCAACACCACGGGGTCGGATTCCTCCAGCCTCGACAACATGCTGGATCTCTTCCTGGCCGGCGGCATGGACCTGTTCCGCGCCATGCGCCTGCTGATCCCGCCTGCGTGGCAGAAGCACCCGAACATGGATGACGACCTGCGCGCCTTCTACGACTTCAACTCCATGCACATGGAGCCCTGGGACGGCCCGGCCGGCATCGTCATGACCGACGGTCGTTACGCCACCTGCGCACTCGACAGAAACGGTCTGCGTCCGGCACGTTACGTCATCACCAAGGACAAGTTCATCACGCTGGCCTCCGAAGTGGGCACCTGGGACTACACCCCGGACGAAGTGCTGGAGAAGGGCCGTGTCGGCCCGGGGGAGCTGTTCGTGGTCGATACCAGCAACGGCAAGATCTGGACCAGCTTCGAAATTGACGACGATCTCAAGAGCCGTCACACCTACAAGCAGTGGATGGACAAGCACTGCAAGCGCCTGGTGCCCTTCGAGCAGATGGACGATGCCAGCACGGGGTCGCGGGAATTCCCGGATGACCGGCTCAAGACTTACCAGAAGCTGTTCGGCTACTCCTTTGAAGAGCTGGATCAGGTGATCCGCGTGCTCGGCGAGAATGGCCAGGAGGCAGTGGGCTCCATGGGGGATGACACCCCGATGGCGGTGCTCTCCTCCAGCCAGCGTACCCTGTACGACTACTTCCGCCAGATGTTCGCCCAGGTGACCAACCCGCCCATCGATCCCCTGCGGGAAAATCACGTCATGTCCCTGGCCACCTGTATCGGCCGCGAGCAAAACGTGTTCAACGAGACCTTCGGTCACGCCCACCGGGTGCTGTTCCAGTCGCCGATCCTGCTCTACTCCGACTTCCATCAGTTGCTGGCCCTGGAAGGTGAGCACTACCGCCATGCGGTGCTGAGCCTCAACTACCAGCCCGAAGAAGGGCTGCAGGCTGCCCTCGAGCGCCTCTGCCACGAGGCAGCTGAAGCGGCCCGCAGCGGCGCGGTGCTGCTGGTCCTGTCAGACCGGGACATCAGCCCGGATACCCTGCCCATCCCGGCCGCCATGGCGGTGGGTGCGGTGCAGCGTACCCTGGTGGACAACAACCTGCGCTGCGACGCCAATATCCTGGTGGAGACCGCGAGCGTGCGCGACCCGCACCACTTCGCCGTGCTGCTGGGCTTTGGCGCCACCGCCATCTACCCCTATCTCGCCTACGAGACCCTCGCCAAGCAGGTAGAGGAAGGCGTGCTCAAGATGAGCCTGCGCCAGGCCATGCTCAACTACCGCAACGGCATCAACAAGGGCCTCTACAAGGTGATGTCCAAGATGGGCATCAGCACGGTGGCAAGCTACCGCTGCTCCCAGCTGTTTGAGGCGGTGGGCCTCTCCAAGGCTGTTGTCGAACTCTGCTTCCGCGGCGTATCGAGCCGCATCCAGGGTGCCGACTTTGCCGACATCCAGCAGGATCAGATCAATCTGTCCCGTCTGGCCTGGCTCGGCCGCAAGCCGCTGACCCAGGGCGGCCTCTTGAAATTCGTCCACGGTGGCGAGTACCACACCTACAACCCGGACGTGGTGCAGACCCTGCAAGTGGCGGTGCGCTCCGGCAACTACGCCGATTACAAGGAGTATGCCCGTCTGGTGAACGAGCGCCCGGTGGCGACCCTGCGAGATCTGCTGTCGCTCAAACAGGGCACCACCCCGGTTGCGCTGGATCAGGTGGAGCCAGCCGCCAGGCTGTTCCCCCGCTTCGACTCCGCGGCCATGTCCATCGGCGCCCTCGGCCCTGAAGCCCACGAGGCCCTGGCCATCGCCATGAACCGCCTCGGCGGTCAGAGCAACTCCGGCGAAGGCGGTGAAGATCCCAAGCGTTTTGGTACCGAGAAGAACTCTCGCATCAAGCAGGTGGCTTCCGGTCGCTTTGGCGTCACCCCGCACTACCTGATGAACGCGGACGTGGTGCAGATAAAAGTCGCCCAGGGTGCCAAGCCCGGTGAAGGGGGCCAGCTGCCCGGAGACAAGGTCACCGCGCAAATCGCCCAGCTGCGCTACTCGGTGCCCGGCGTGACCCTGATCTCCCCGCCGCCCCACCACGACATCTACTCCATCGAGGATCTGGCCCAGCTCATCTTCGACATCAAGCAGATCAACCCGAACTGCCTGGTGTCGGTGAAACTGGTGTCCGAACCTGGCGTCGGCACCATCGCCTGTGGCGTGGCCAAGGCCTATGCGGACTTCATTACCGTCTCCGGCTACGACGGCGGCACCGGCGCCAGCCCGCTCACCTCGGTCAAATACGCCGGATCCCCCTGGGAGCTGGGCCTGGCCGAAACCCAACAGGCGCTGGTGGCCAACGGCCTGCGCCACAAGGTGCGTCTGCAGGTGGATGGCGGCCTCAAGACCGGTCTGGACATCATCAAGGCGGCCATCCTCGGCGCCGAGAGCTTTGGCTTCGGTACCGGACCCATGGTGGCGCTCGGTTGCAAATACCTGCGTATCTGCCACCTGAACAACTGCGCCACCGGCGTCGCCACCCAGGATGAGAAGCTGCGCCGCGAACACTTCACCGGCCTGCCGGAGATGGTGATGAACTACTTCAAGTTCATCGCCGAGGAGACGCGCGAGCTGATGGCCGAGCTTGGCGTCACCCAGCTCACCGACCTCATCGGTCGTACCGACCTGCTGGAAGCCCTGCCCGGCCTCACCGCCCGTCAGGCCAAGCTGGACTTGTCCGGCATCCTGGCGGCTCCGGTTGCACCGGCAGGCTCCAGTCTGTTCAGCCAGCAGCACAACCCCACCTTCGACAAGGGGCCCTTGAACCTCAAGATGGTGGAAGACCTGCTGGACGCGGTGGAAAACATGAGTGGCGGCGAGTTCCGCTACGACATCCGCAACACCGACCGCTCCGTGGGTGCGCGTCTGTCCGGCGAAATCGTCAAGCGCCACGGCAACCAGGGCATGGCAGCCGATCCGGTCAAGGTGCACTTCAACGGCACCGCCGGCCAGAGCTTCGGTGTCTGGAACGCCGGTGGCCTTGAGATGATCCTCACCGGGGATGCCAACGACTACGTGGGCAAGGGGATGACCGGCGGCAAGCTGGTGATCAAACCCCACGTCGGCGTGGCGTTCAAATCCCACGAGGCGGCCATCATCGGCAACACCTGCCTCTATGGCGCCACCGGCGGCAAGCTCTATGCCGCAGGGACCGCAGGCGAGCGGTTCGCGGTGCGCAACTCAGGGGCCTTGGCGGTGGTCGAGGGGATTGGCGACAACGGCTGTGAATACATGACAGGCGGCATCGTCACCGTGCTCGGCAAGACCGGTGTCAACTTCGCGGCGGGCATGACAGGCGGTTTTGCCTACGTGCTCGACGAGTGCGGCAACTTTGCCAAGCGCACCAACCCCGAGCTGGTCGAACTGCTGGAGGTGGCGGATCTGGCCATCCACCAGGAGCACCTGCGCGGTATCATCACGGCGCACCTCAACGAGACAGGCAGCTCGCGTGCCGAGGAGATCCTGGCCAACTTCGACTCCTATGTGCCCAAGTTCAGGCTGATCAAACCCAAGTCCAGCGACGTCAAATCGCTGCTTGGCCACACCAGCCGTTCCAGTGCAGAACTCAGAATCCAGGCGCAATAAGGAGGGAACCCTATGAGCCAGAACGTATTCCAGTTTATCGATGTCCAGCGGGTCGACCCGCCCAAGAAGCCGCTCAAGATCCGCAAGATCCAGTTCGTGGAGATCTACGAGCCCTTCAACCAGGCCCAGGTCGGCATGCAGGCAGATCGCTGCCTCGACTGCGGCAACCCCTATTGCGAGTGGAAGTGCCCGGTACACAACTACATCCCCAACTGGCTGAAGCTGGCCAACGAGGGACGCATTCTGGAGGCGGTGGAGCTCTCCCACCAGACCAACAGCCTGCCGGAGGTATGTGGCCGCGTTTGCCCGCAAGACAGACTGTGTGAGGGTGCCTGCACCCTCAACGACAGATTCGGCGCCGTGACCATCGGCAACATCGAAAAATACATCACCGACAAGGCGTTCGAGATGGGCTGGCGCCCGGATCTCTCCAAGGTGGTCAAGACCGGCAAGCGGGTCGCCGTCATTGGTGCGGGCCCCGCGGGCCTTGCCTGTGCCGACGTGCTGGCACGCAATGGCGTCACCCCTGTGGTGTTCGACAAGTACCCGGAGATCGGTGGCCTGCTCACCTTCGGTATCCCCTCCTTCAAGCTGGAGAAAGAGGTGATGCAACGCCGCCGCGAGATCTTCGAGGGGATGGGGGTGGAGTTTCGTCTCGAGACCGAAGTGGGCCGTGACGTCACCTTCGCCGATCTGCTCGGCGAGTTCGATGCGGTCTTCCTCGGGGTCGGCACCTACAAGTACATGAAGGGCGGCTTTGCCAACGAAGAGGCGCCGGGGGTCTACGACGCCCTGCCCTACCTCATCTCCAACGCCAATCGCTTGCTGGGCTTTGAGAAGGCGCAAGCCGATTACATCGACTTCGCCGGCAAGCAGGTAGTGGTGCTGGGGGGCGGCGACACCGCCATGGACTGCGTGCGCACCGCCATCCGCCAGGGGGCCGATCGGGTGATCTGCGCCTACCGCCGGGATGCCGAGAACATGCCAGGATCCAAGCGGGAGGTGAAAAACGCCCAGGAGGAAGGGGTGGAATTCATGTTCAACCTCCAGCCCATCGGCGTGGAGCTGGACGCCCACGGCCGCACCTGCGGCATCAAGGTGGTGAGCACCGAGCTCGGCGCCCCCGATGCCAATGGCCGCCGCAATCCTGTGGTCATTGAAGGCTCCGAGCAGGTGCTGCCCGCCGATGCGGTGGTGATGGCGTTCGGCTTCCAGCCCAACCCCCAGCCCTGGATGGCAGAGCACGGCGTCGAGCTCGACGGCCGGGATCGCATCAAAGCGCCCGAGAAGGCCGAGTACGCCTTCCAGACCAGCAACCCCAAGGTGTTCGCCGGTGGTGACGCGGTGCGCGGCTCGGATCTGGTGGTGACCGCCATTTATGAGGGTCGCAAGGCGGCCGAAGGGATCATGGACTACCTGGCCGTGTGATCTGCCGTCGCAACCACGCTGTCATGCAAACAGCCCCGCTCGTGCGGGGCTGTTTTTTTATGCCTGGCTTTGGTGCTGCGCTCTAGCACCGCACCACCAGAAACTCCCCCTTGCCCACCGGCACCAGGGAAGTCAGGAAATAGGGGTCACGCCGCACCTGTGCCATCCACTCCCTCATCTCGTCCTCATGGGAGATGGCATTGTCCACCACCAGCAGGCCACGAGGGGCAAGCAGGCGCTGGATCTCGGGCCACCAGGCCTGGTAGTGGCGGCGCTCGGAGTCGAGGAAGATGAGCTGATAGCCCGCCGTCGGCAGGCAGGGCAACAGGCTGCCGGCCTCCCCCGCCAACTGCTCAATCCAGGGAGTGAGCCCGGCCCGCTCAAAGTTGGTCGCCGCCATGGTCCGTTTGCCCTCGTCCAGCTCGATGGTGGTGACCCGGCCCCCCAGCCGTTTCACTGCCTCGGCCAGCCAGAGGGTGGAGTAACCGTTGGAGGTGCCGATCTCCAGCACAGCCTGCGCCCCCCTCGTCTGCACCAGCACCGCCAGCAGTTCGCCGGTGTCGCGGGTAATGTTGAGCATCTTGCTGCCACGGGAGTGTTGCGCGCCGTCATTCTGCTCGCCAAAGTGCTCCAGCTCCCGTTTCAGTTGTTCCAGTGCCATGTCTCCTCCTTGACGGTGTAAACGAGTCGGCCCGGTGCATGGCATGGCTGGACCGCCCCTCATGTTCATCATTTTGCTATCGACCCACTCGGTGGCCCATCCCCTGTGTCATCCGGATAAAGACGATACCCTGGATGACCATGTGATCACGCTGGTGCACTGCTGCTGGCGGGAAAGCCAATCGTCACGCAGTCTGGCGGTGGCCACCCGCGCCGTCGGGCTGCTGGATACCAAGGGCAAGCCGCAGATCGCCTAGGGGGCCACCCGGGTAAAGTCGATGGCGGGGCAGCTGGGCGCCACGCCCTTGGTCAGCGTCAGGGGCTGAGCACGATAGCTGAGCCGGTAGCGGCCCGGTTGGGACAGATCGTAGGCCTGCGCCAGGTCCGCATCGGCCTGGCTCTGCTCCCCCGCCCCCAGGTGCAGGAAGTCGCCGTCCCCGGGGGTACCTCGCTTGGCAAGCGGCCCTCGATAGTCCAGCGGCTGCCCATCGCGGGTCAGGTCGATGGCATCGGCAAACCACCCCTCGAAGGGGGTGAACCAGGTCAATACCTCGAGGGGCGTCTCCCCCCGGTTGGTCAGGGTCATCACCAGGGGCAGGGGTTCGTTCACCCCGCTCTCAGCGCTGACCGACAGCTCGCACTGCAAGGGCGCCAGTGCCAGGGTGGTGAGCAAGAGTGTCATCATGGTGCCTCCGTCAAAAAAGGGGCCATCCGGCCCCTGTTTGCAACTCAATTTTCGCTCGGGGTATTCTCGGCGAAATATTCGTGGTTGTCGGCATTGTTCAGGGCCTTCTGGGGATCCGTGCTCGCCAGATTGCGCGCATTGGCCTGACCGTATCCCAGATCGTCGGTGCCCGCCACCACGTTGAAGTGGCTCAACTCGTGGACAATGGTGCCGGCGCGGGAATCGGTCCCGGTGACCGGCGCAGTCCAGAAGCTCTTGCACAGATAGACCTTGTAGGGCTGGTCCGGATAGACATAGGCAAAGTAGCTCTGCTTGCAACCGCAGTCGAAGGTGAGCGGCTTGTTGTCGATGGCATCCTTGATCTTGCTGAAGTTGGTCTCGGCCTGGTTCCAGCGGGTGGCGTCATAGGCGCCAAACCAGCTGCGGTAGCGCAGCCCATTCGGCTTGTCCACCGCGAGGTAGCTGCTGGAGTTGTTGGCGATGCCACTCGCGGCATCGAGCGCCGCCAGGATGTCGCTCTTCTGGGTGTTGGTGCAACGGCCGCTGAAGCTGACCGAGGCGCTCACTGCCTGGGGCTCGGCCACCGCCGCCTTGGCCAGCACCCGATCGTCGCTCACCCCGTCCACCCAGAGGGTCACGGCATTGGACTCGCTCGCCTGGGCCTGTTTGGCCTTGGCCGCTTTCCCCTCCTGCGCCACGGTCGGCAGCAGGTAACGGATGCTGTACTGGCCCTGGGCGCTCATGTCGTAGAGACCGGAGACCTCCGCCTGCACAGTCAGGCTCTGGCCTGCCTTGAGCAGTTGATAGTCCTTGTCACTCGGGGCGGCCCGCTTGATCAGGGCCCCTTCGTAATCCACCGGCTGGCCGTCACGCTCCACCTGGAACAGGGGGGCATCCTCGCTGCCCGGCAGTTGCCATTTGAGCAGACGAACCGGCTTCTCCCCGGTGTTGGTCAGGGTCAGGTTGACGCGCACATCGTCTGTGCTGCCCTCCACCAGGGTGAGCCGGGCATCGAGTCCGGCGGCGCAGAGCGGGGACGCCAGCACGCCGGCCAGCAACAGGGCAATTGGAGTCGCTTTCATCATGTTTCCTCATTCATTGAGTGTCGCCTTGTCAGGCGGTCTGCTTCCTTTAAGGCCCTCTTTGGGGCCCATCCACCCTAGAGCAGAAGCACCACCCCACCATCCCTCCATATGGGGGACGCCCCCCATCAGAGGGGGAGCCTCTTGGCTGCGACAAAGATTGCCCGCCCGGCCCTGGGCGTGCAGGCAACCCCGTGTGGCGTATTTGCCATAAAAAAACCCGGCGCAGGGCCGGGTGACGGGATGAGAAGGCGGGGTCAGGAGGCCAGCAGCGCCAGGGCCGGCTGCGCGTTGCCCGGCATCAGCCGATAGGCCTTGTGGTGCTTGACCAGGGTGGTTTTCTTGTTGCCCTGGCTCAGCAGCAGGCCCCAGGCAAATGCCGCCTCGGCCAGTACCTGCTCGTCCCCGCGCACATAGAGGGTGAGGGGCTTGACCAGCTCACCCCCCTCGATATGGCCCTGATACTCGCTGGCAGAGATGATCAGGCTGGATTGCCCCTGGCTCAGCAGCCGCTGCCGGGTGTTCAGTTCGCTGTCGGTGAACACCAGCCAGCCCGCCCCCTCCAGCGCCAAAAGCAGATCGGCCAGGCGCGCCCCCAGCTGTACCGGCTCATGCATGGCGCGCTCATACTGGCGCTGCACCCGCTCAAGCAGCCCCTTGAGATCGGCCCCCGCCCCCAGCGTCCGCCCCAGTTGCACACAGGTCTTGAGATCCTCCATCACCAGCCGGGAGAAGCGTTTCTCCTTGAGAGAATCCGCCATCCAGGTACAGAGAAAGTGGCTCTCCTGGGCGGGGGTGCGTTTGCCCGTCTTCTGGGCGGCGGTGCGCTCCAGCTCCGCCAGGCTCTGGCGGGCCATCTCGAGCAGGGCCTGATTGTAAGCAGGAAGGGTCATCTCGGATCCTCTGAAACGGGGCGGCCAAGGGGCCGCGTCATCGACAGCACAAAGGCGCCAGTGGCGCCTTTGGAGAGTAAACGCCCCTCCCCGACCGGGAGGGTGCGACGTTGCCTTATTTCGGCTGACGGGGCTTCTTGGCCGCCGCCAGACGCTTGAGGCGCTGGCCTTGCAGTTTCGCCTCGGCCATGGCCTGGGCAGCGGCATTGTCTTCACGCTGCGGGCGTTTGCCGAAGCGGCGGCGCTCCTGCAACTGCTTGATGAGGTCGTCACGGCTGCTCACCTCGTAACCCGGCACCATGATGCGGCGGATCTTCTGGCAGATGAGGGCCTCAATCTCCAGCAGGGTGCGCTCCTCCTCGCGACTGACGAAGGAGATGGCCATGCCGCTCTTGCCAGCGCGACCGGTTCGGCCGATACGGTGCACGTAATCTTCCGCGAGGAACGGCAGATCATAGTTGACCACGTATTCCAGGCTCGGAATGTCCAGGCCGCGGGCAGCCACCTCGGTGGCCACCAGCACCCGCAGCTTGCCTTCGGTGAATTCACGCAAGGCACGGCGACGGCTCCCCTGGGCCTTGTCACCGTGCACCACGGCAGACTTGATGCCGTCGAGGTTGAGCTCCTCCACCAGTTCATCGCAGCTCTCGCGGGTGCTGGCAAACACCAGCACCTGCTGCCAGTTCTGCTTGCCGATAAGCTCGGAGAGCAGCTCGCGCTTGCGCTTCTGTTCCACCGGATAGACGGTGTGGCTCACGGTGTCGGCAGTGGAGTTCTGCTTGTCGACGGCCACCACCTGGGGTTTGTCCAGCATGAGGTTGGCCAGCTTTTTTACCGCCTCGGAGAAGGTGGCGGAGAAGAGCAGGTTCTGGCGGGTCTTGTTGACCGCCTGCAGGATCTGCTGCACATCGGCGCTAAAGCCCATGTCGAGGATGCGATCCGCCTCGTCCAGCACCAGAGTCTCGACCCCGGAGAGGCTCAGGTTGCAGGCGGTGAGGTGCTCGAGCAGACGGCCAGGGGTGGCCACTATGATGTGTGCGCCCGCTTTGAGCTTCTTGGCCTGCACATCCTGTTTGCCGCCACCCACGATGGTGAGGGTAGTGATATCAAGATACTTGGCAAAATCGTTGATATTGCTCGCCACCTGGGCTGCCAGCTCGCGGGTCGGGGTCAGGATCAGCACGCGGGCATTGGAAGGCTGCACCGGCGCCGGGTTGTCTACCAGTCGTTGCAGGATGGGCAACGCAAAGGCGGCGGTCTTGCCGGTACCGGTCTGGGCACTGGCCAGCACATCGCGGCCACGGCGAATGGCCGGGATGGCCTGGCTCTGCACAGGGGTCATCTCCTGATAACCGCAATCTGAGATGGCGCGCAAAATCTCGGGGGCAAAATCGAACGATTCAAATCTCATGTTGGGTTCCTGTGTTCCAGCGGAGCTGTAGTTGGCGTGGGTGGCCTGGGCCGGCGTGTGGCCTGGCATCGGCGAGGCGTGGAGCCAAGGACGGCTGGGTCTGACATCA
Source organism: Aeromonas sp. QDB14 (assembly GCF_027707845.1). Classification (NCBI taxonomy): domain Bacteria; kingdom Pseudomonadati; phylum Pseudomonadota; class Gammaproteobacteria; order Aeromonadales; family Aeromonadaceae; genus Aeromonas; species Aeromonas sp. QDB14. Next base: position 22,230 of record NZ_JAPCJD010000062.1, read on the forward strand.
GATCAGAAGATGAGCCGGAAAATGGCGGGCGCGAAGTGTAACAGATAGGCGACAGGAATGCCGCCTCAAATGGCCTGTATTTTTCCGGGGGCTGCGCCCGCCAGACGCGGCAGCAGGCGCAGCCCGGGCAGTGAGATCAGCGCACCCGCTTGCTCGGACGCTTGAGCAGCCGCATGCCGATGGCCGCCACAGCGATGACGAACAGCCCGAAAGAGGTGACAAGCAGGCACTTGGTCAGCAGCTCCTGATGATGGGCAAAGACCGGGGTCGCCATCACCATCTTGCCCACCATGCTCAATACCAGGGACCAGAGGAAGGCGCTGGCAAAACTCGCCACGGCCACCCGCAGCAGGTGCAGGCGGGAGACTCCCATCAACATGGGGGTCAACACTCTCACGAAGGGGATGAAACGGGACACGAACATGGCCCAGAAGCCGTAACGATCCAGCAGTCGGGAGGCTCTGGGCAGGCTCCCTTCCGGGATCATTCGCTCCACATGGCCCATGAAACGGGTGCCATGCAGTGCCTGCCCCTGCCAGTAGGCGAGCACGCTCCCTATCCCGGCCGCGAGCGGCAGATAGAGCAAGGTCACCTCGGGCCCCAGCACCCCCATGCCCACCAGACCGCCCGCCAGCAGCACCAGGCTGTCACCGGGCAGGGGCAGAAAGACAAAGCTCGATTCAAGGAAGAGGATCACCACCAGACAGGTGACGAGCAGACCGATTGCCTGCATTTGTATAAGCTGATCAAAATCCTGATGCCATATGGCAAGCAGCATGTCCTGCATCTGGTGTGACTCCCATCAACATAATGCGCATTCGTCATGATGACCCGAAGGCCCCGTCTGGTAATCCATCCCTGCTACCACCCCAATGTTCGTATGGGAGGCCTCTTATACACCCGGGGAACTGAACAATAAATTAATGTCTGTGATTTCTGCCCAGCGGTTCACCCTTCTCGCCCCCCCCTGCCCCTGCCAAAGCGAGGGCAACCTGGCCCATCAGACCAGTGTGCATGCCCCCAAAACAGGACGGGTCGGCCCTTGCCAGGCTGCCAAGCCAGATGAAACCCGTTACAGTGTGAACATGCCCCGATGGACGGGGTACTCATGGAGCCAGGTATGGCAAGACAGCTCTCTTCTCACACACTTTCCTTGCTGGCGGTGCTTGCCGGCGTCTCTGCCGGTCTTGTGACAAAGGCCCGTGCCAGCGACGAGAGCCTGGTTCAACAGCGCGCCAACGCCGTCGTCTCCCTGATGAGCTACGCCGTGGTGCCGGATATCACCGCCAGCAACCTGGATATCGGCAGCGGCACCAACGACACCTCTGCCCTCACCATCACCCAGCTCGGGGGTGGCGCTACCCTGAGCGAGGATGTTCCCCTCTATCTGGAGGGCACCCTGGGTTACAGCCGCTACGATCCCCAGTTTGTGTTCACCGATGGCAACGAGACCCGCACCATTCCCACCAAATGGAACAGCCTGAGCGCCACCGGCGGCATCGGCTGGGATGTCGGCGTCCACCGGGATCGCTTTGGTGGCAATCTGGTGCTGCGGCCCATCGCCAATGTCACCCTGGGCACGGTGGCCAGCGACCTTCGCATCGGGGCCGCCCTGCTCGAGCACAGGAGCGGCCAGAATCGGGACTTCCTCGACGGCGGCACCCTCAATGTCTATGGCCTCGGCGGCTCATTGATGCTGGACTATGAGCTCTTCTCCGCCGCCCAGGATATCGATGCCGAGCTGCGCTACTCCTACCAGCATCTGCAAAGCTTCACCGGCACCGCCGAGAGCGTCAGCGGTCAGGCCGATGCGGAAAACCTCGGGCTTTACCTGCGCCGCCGCGCCCCCCTGTGGCACTGGACCCTGCTGGACAGGCCCCTTCGCTACGTGCTGGAAGGAGCCAGAACCGAATACCTGGGGCAGCAACGGGGGCTGCTCGGTTTCAACAGCCTCAACTCCCTGGGACTTGGCCTCGAACTCGACAGCAGCAAGTACGACATCTTCATCACCCGCACCCGGCTGGTGGCCCGCTATATGTTCAGCAACAGTACCAGCGGCTACTCCATCGGACTGGCGATGAGTTTTTAGCGCAGCAAGGCGACATGAACCGTCCCCATCACCAAATCTCTGACTGAACGCACATTTGACTCCATTGCCGCTATGAGGTCCCACCTGTATCTCCTAGCATGGGGATACGGACGGTGGGTGAAGACGTGAAGCAGAACCACGCCGGGGATTGTGGTCAGGCTGACTGCCTACTGTTGAGCAGAGAACACATGACATTTCCAGGGACATGGAGCTTGTTATGGCCAAATTTCTGAATACCAGCGCAACCAACTATTTCCTCGAAGAGCTGATAAAGGATGCCAAGGAGCGGTTAATCCTGATCAGCCCCTTTCTCAAACTCAATGACAGGATCAAGGAGCTGCTGACCGACAAGAACCGGCTCAAGATCGATGTGCGGATCGTCTATGGCAAGAGCGAACTCCAACCGGAAGAGATCAGCTGGCTCAAGGAGCTCACCTATATCCGCACCAGCTTTTGCAAAAATCTCCATGCCAAGTGCTACCTCAATGAGGAGATGTGCATTGTCACCAGCCTGAACCTCTACGAATTCAGCCAGGTGAACAACAACGAGATGGGGGTGTTGATCCGGCGGGCGGATGACAGTGAGCTGTACCGCGATGCCTATGCCGAAGCGCAGCGGATCATCAGAGTCAGTGAAGAGGTACGCATCACGCTGGAAAGGGTCGCCAGCAGCAGTGACGAGAGCGAAGCTGCGGTGGTAAATGCTGGGCCAGCCCCAGCTTGCCCCAAATGCGGTACCACCATGGTATTGCGTATCAGCAAGCGGGGGGACACCAAGGGCAATAGCTTCTGGGGGTGCACAAGCTATCCCAAGTGTCTCAGCATCATTCCCATCGAGACGCATCCCTGACCAGGGTCTGTAAAGGCATATCACTACCTGATTACCCATGACCCTCAGCCAGCTTCAAGAGCCGATATGGCATCGGAGGGCTTGCCACGACTGCATGCCCCAA
>NZ_JAPCJD010000063.1:0-25268 GCF_027707845.1 Aeromonas sp. QDB14
CCCGAGCGGCCAAAGGGATCAGACTGTAAATCTGACGGCTCTGCCTTCGAAGGTTCGAATCCTTCTCCCTCCACCATCTTTCAGAGAACCCGGCCTTGTGCCGGGTTTTCGCTTTTCTGGCTTCCACAAATCCCCTTCTTCTACAAAAAAACGGGAGGCCAAGCCTCCCGTCAATATATACACGCTCTCACCCCGAACCTGCTGGCGACAGCTGTCATCAGCAGGTCGGGCAGAGGGGGATAAACGTCTCCCCAGGCATCTGTCTTGTCATCCGCGCCCCTTACAGGGTGAAGCGATAGAAGATATCCACCGCCTGGGCCACCCCGCTCATGGCCTGCAGATAGAGCCTTGGCATCAGCTCGTAGCGCAGCTTGAATTCAGCGATGGGGCTGAACACCCCGACCCCGTACTGGAACTGCAAGCCGGGCAGCAGGTAGGCCGACAGGGTCACCTGGGTGTCATCGCCACTGCCTGCGGTATCGAGGGCCACGTCGCTCATGCCGAGGGATTCCCCGATGCTGGAGACCACGCCGCTCGCCTGGCTCACGGCCCCCGCCACCAGCAGGCCGTTGAAGCCGCCATCCTCGCCGCTGGTCTGCAATCCCTTGCCCCGCAACAGATAGGAGAGCTGTTCGGACTGCGCCATCTGCGGCTCGGAATAGACGGTGATCTTCGGCTTGGCGGCTGGCCCCGTCACCCGCACCCCGACGGTCACGTTGTCCTCGATGGTGTCCGGATCCCGATAGGTCTCGATGTTGAGATAGGGCTGATCAATGGGGCCGGAGAAGAGGATCCGCCCCTCCTTGATGATGAGGTTCTGGCCATAGGCCTTGAAGCGCCCGTCCCTGAGCTCCAGTTGCCCGTTGCCCGAGAGCGGCTTGGAGGGATCCTGGCGAATGTTGAGGGCCCCTCCCACCTTGGTCTTGAGTCCCATGGCTTCGAGGCGGACATCGTCCCCGAGCCGGATGGCGAGCCTGATCTCCATGGGCAGCGGTGCCGCCTTGGGGACCGGCGGCAGATCGTCGTAGATGACGGTGACGTCATCGGAGACCGCTACCGCGCTGTCTGGCAGGCTCTTGACCAGGATGCGCGACCAGGGGATGTCCACCTGCCCGGTCACCCTGGTCTCCTCCCCGAGAGAGATGGCGATGTCAGGTGTCACTCTGACCCGGCCCATGCCCGGGTACTGGGCTTCCAGCTCCTTGCCCTGAATGGTGAGGCTGCCGGTCACCGGCTGCTGGGCCCAGCTCAGCCAGCCCCCCAGCACCAGGGGGCCCTTGCCCACCATCATGGAGCCGTCGAGTTCGGCCCGGTTGCCTTCTATCTTGAGGCGGGTCACCAGCTTGGAGAGGGTCACCATGTCGGAGTGGGTCTGAACCTCCCCCTCCTTCAGGTTCAGCTCGCCATACAGCAGGGGGGCAGCCAGGGTACCTTCGAAGCGGGCATCCGCCGAGATGACCCCTTGCAGGGAGCGCACTTCGGGAATGAGCGGCGCAAAGGTCGCCAGCTTCAGATCGTCAAACCTGAGTTGACCGCCGAGGTTGCCGCGGCCGGCGGGATCCCGGATCAGCAGATCGGTGTCGATGTTACCGATCTGCTCGGAGGCGAAATCGACCCGGATGGCGGCCTGCTGGCGCTCGAAGTCGATCCCGAGCTCGAGGCGCTGGTAGTCGGTCTTGAGTTCGTCGGCGACGAAGGTCCCAGGCGTGGTGCGCACGGTGGCGTGCAGGGTCGGCTGGTTGCCGCGCCAGCTGGCGCGCCCGTCGGCCGACAGCACCGCCTGCCAGCGGAAATTGTCCGGCAACCAGGGGCGCAGCCGCTTGAGATCAAATTCGTTCAGGGCAAATTCCAGATTGCCCTGGGACTGGGCTATCCGGCTCCCCTTGACGCAGAGACTGGCCTTCTGGGACGCGAGGCAGAGATCCCCCATGGTCAGCTGCTGTTTCGGCAGATCCAGGTCCAGAGACCAGGGGGCGGTCAGCGCCCAGCGCTTGAGGGGGGTCTTGAGCTTCAGCTCGGCAAGGGCGCCACGCCAGCGGTCACCGCGCAGGCTGCCATTCAGGCTGAGGTCTGCCGCCAGCGGATCCCCCTTCATGGTCAAGGTGAGCCCGTGGCGCTCGAGATCGCCGCTCAGGTTCAGGGCGATTTGCGAGAGCTTGGTCTCCCCCTGCGCCAGGCTCGCCACCGTCACCGCCACCTCACCGGCGGGCTTCTCCCCGACCAGGGCGTTGGCCCTGATGACGGTCTCCTTGAGGACGGTGCCCGCGTAGGCGAGTCGGCCCGACACCAGATCGGCATTCACGCGCGGCGCCTGCTGGTTGCCGGTGACGCGCACCTGGCCCTTGATGTCCCCTCCCAGACCCGGGTAGATACCCCCAAGCTTGGGCGCATCCAGATCCGCATCCAGCTGCCAGGCCTGGGTCGTGAGCGAGCCTTTGGCCTGCAGCCGGTTGGGGCCGCTTTGCAGCGCCAGGGCCGGGATGGTCCACTCCATCTTGTCGTTGCCGCTGAGCCTGCCCTGCAAGGCCAGGGGATACTGGTTGAGCTTGCCATCCACCTTGAGCTCGGGCAGGGCCAGCTGCCAGTGGCCCGCCTCATCCAGATCGAAGCGACTGGTGATCTTGCCCGCCAGTGCTCCCTTGATCTCGGGCACCAGCTCCGCCGGGTTGATCCCCTTGAATTCGGTCGTCCCCTGCCACTGGACCCCCTTGCTCCAGGCCAGCTTGCCGTCGAGCTTGAGCTCCCCCTTGAGGGCCCCCAGCAGCAGCTCGATACGGCTCAGCTGGTTGAGATCCCCCTTACCCGAGAGCGCCACCTTGAAGGGGGGCACATCGGTCCCCTTGCCGGCGGTGTTGAGCGCAAACTGGTAACCGGAGAGCTTGCCCTTGGCGCTCAGGGTGCCCTTGTCCAGCCGATAGCTGGGCTCATCCTTGGCAGGCTTGTGCAGGGGCCAGGAGAGGCTCTTCCAGTCCAGCGCCAGATCGAAGGGCAGATCCGGGTCGAGGGCCGCGAGGGATCCTTTGAGATTGGCGCCCACCGGTCCCTTGGCCTTGAGTGCCAGCCCAAGCTTGACCACAGAACCGTCCAGGACGAGATTGACCTGCTCCCCCTTGAGCTCCCCGTCCAGCAGCCCTTGACGCGCCTTGGCATCCAGAGTCAGGGTGAGGGGGTAATCCTCGTGCAGGCGCACCTGACCACTCAAGGCCAGATCCGCCATGGCATGGCGCAAGGAGAGCTCCCGGATGTCGATACGCTCCTCCTCGGCGGTGGCCGACAGCAACAGGTTGTCAAGCCCCTCCACCAGCTCACCTTGCTGATAACGGAACGCCGTGGCTTTCAGCCCCTCCAGCTGGATGGGGAAAGGCAGTCGCACCGCCGGCAGCACCATGGGCTCGGGCTTGCTTGCGGCCTGCGTCTTGTCACTGGGGACAGCCTTGCGCTCGCCGGCCGCCAGGGTGGCGCTTTTCTCATCCGCCGGTTTGGCGCCCTTGTCACTGGCCGCCTCCACCGGGGACGGTGCCACCAACACGTTCAGGCCATCGAGCACGGGGCCGCGCACGATGAGCCCGGCGCGATCCAGGGCGGCGCCAATGTCCAGATCCTTGAGGGTGATCGTCACGCCGGGCACCGCCACATCGAGATCGGCAACCTTGAGGCTGTCGACCTGGATTTTGAGCGGCAACGGATGCCAGACGAAGGGCTCCGACGGCTCTTCCGGCACCGGCTCGGACTCCGCCACCCGGACCACGGGGCGAGTCACCGCCAGAGTCTTGATCCAGAGCTTGCCCTGCAGGAGCTTGCCCAGATCCCAGTCCAGCACGGCCCGCTCCACGGTGACATCCACCAGCTCGTCCTGCCAGCCAACCCCTTCGAAGGTCCAGCCATACCCGAGTTGCCCCGCCACCAGCTCCCCCTTGAGGGAGGGCAGCGCGGCTCTGGCCTGTTGCCACAGCCACTTGTTGCCCTGATGGGTGAAGCCCAGCAGGCTGACGCCGATGAGCAGCAGGAAGAAGAGGCCCATGAGCCACAAGAAAATGCGTTTTACCCAGATCACGATGCAGACCCCTGCAAGGAAAGCAGCCGCAGCGGCCAGAAAAGAGAAAGAAGAGGATATGCGCCTGGTTGCCGGGTCATAGTTCCGGCCCCAGTGCGAAGTGCAGCCGCAGCGGCTTGTCCTCCTCGGAGATGCCCACCGCCAGATCGAGCCTGACCTGACCGATGGGGGTGACCCAGCGCACCCCGACCCCGGTGCCTATCTTCCAGGCCTCGCTGTAGTCGACGGTGGCGGTCCCGGCGTCCACGAACAGGGCGCCGAGCCACTTCTCGCTGAAGCGGTAGTTGTACTCCAGGCTGCCAACGCTGGCGTAGCGTCCGCCGGTCAGCTTGCCATCGTCCCCCCGTGGCGAAATGGTCTCGTAACCGTAGCCCCGGACCGTCTGATCGCCGCCGGTGAAGAAGCGCAGGGAGGGCGGGACCAGGGAGAAATCATCCCCGACGATGGCCCCCTGCTCGGCCCGCATCAGGAAACGGTGATCTTCGCCCAGGGTGCGCAGCCACTTGCTGCGCCCCCACACCCGCATGAAGCTGATGTCGGACCCCCAGTAGGGGCTCGAGAACTCCATCGTCAGTTGCTGGCGATCCCCCCAATCCGGCACCAGACCGCCGCGCACCCGCAGCCGTGACCAGGAGACGCCGGGGATCAGCAGCAGGCTGTTCCCCTCGTCCTGACCCTGGACGTAGCGCTCGTTCTCCAGGCGCACAAAGACGTCTCTGTCCCAGCTCTCCGGTCGGCGTGTCCAGCGGTGCACCCCGAAGGTGGCCAGATCGGAGCGGGTGTCGTTGTTGTCGGTGTATTGATAGCCCGCCTGCAGAGAGTAGTAATCCCGCAGCGGGTTGCCCACCGGGATCTGGTAGTCGAAGCTGAGCTCCGCTTCCGGCGCCGAGATCTTGGCGGTGCTGGAGAGGCGGTGACCATAGCGGTTCACCCAGGGTTTCTCCCAGGTGGCACTCAGGCGCGGCCCCACGTCCGTGGCATAACCGATACCGGTCTCAATCTCGTGATCGACCCGGTTGGAGAGGGTCACCTGCACCGGCACCCGGTTGCCCTCGGCCTGGCTGATCAGGGGTTTGATGTCCACCTGCTTGAACAGCTTGGTGGAGGAGACATCCTGGGACATCTCCGCCAGACGGGTCGCCAGATAGGGGTCGCCGCTCTTGATATTGATGAGCGGGCGGATCAGGTGCAGTGCCTCCGGCGTCGCGTCATAGCGGATCTCGCCGAAATGGTAGCGCGGGCCAGAGCGAAACAGGATGTAGATCTCCGCCTTGCCCTGTTCCGGGAAAACCTTGACCTGGCTCTTGCTGATCTTGGCGTCAAAATAGCCGCGGGCCAGCCCCAGACTGCCGAGATCCGCCTTGATGGATTCATATTTGCCGTGGTTGAGGGGATCTCCCTCCTTCAGGGGCAGCTTGTCCAGCAGCTCGCTGTACACCTCGTCGCTCCCCGCATCCCCTTCCAGCAGGATGTCGAGGCGCGAGATGATCACGGGTTCCCCCCGCTCAATCTCGATCACCACCTTGGCGGGCGTCTTCTTGTCGCGGTTCAGGGTGATCTTGGGCTGGTAGTAGCCATAGACCTGCAGCGCCTTCTGTACGCTCTCGGTGATCTTGGCGCGGGCGGGGCGGTACTGGCGTTCCTGATAGACGGGCAGGGCGTTGAGGTAGGCCTCGACGTTGTCTTTCTGCTCTCCCCTGACCCCCTTGATCTGGTAGGTCAACTTGGCCGCCATGGCGGGCATCGCCATCAGCCAGAGAGCGAGGGCGAGCAGCAAGAGACCGGGCCCGGGGCGACGGGATCGCCCGGATGAAGTGCTCCCGGTGAGAAAAGTAGGATAGCATCCTGTCAAACGTCATTTTCCCCGAATAACATGATTTAAAGATTGTGTTATTTAGTACGATACCGAGACTCATCCCGGGCGAGTGCCGCTCATCCTAGCATAATCGCGACGGCGAAATCCCACGCTCGGAGCCCCTTTGCGTGCCGCTCTGCCGCCCCCGGTGCGGGGATCGCTTCGGCCCAGCAAGGAGCCAGCCGGGTGTGAGGAGCCAAACTGCGCACAATCCGGGCAAGGGGCGAACAAAACGCCACCACCTGCCCGCCACGCCGGATCTCCCCTGGCGGCCTTGGGCTGGCAGCAGGGTCCGGCTCGTCGCGACAACCCTTGTCGGACACCCCGCATCCGGCGGGTTTCGTCAACCCGTCCCCCTCGACTTGCTCCGCGCCCTCTTCCCCATCCTGCCTGCTATTGAACAGGAAAATAATTTTAAATCAATCACTTGAATAGATGGCACTAAAGCTTCGTTCAATTCAATCGATTTATCCCGCTGCCCCTGCGCTCCTGCCTGTCCCACACTGATCCCAATCATCGCAGGAGAGACCCCATGCACCTACGTAGCGAACAACTGGCTGACTACATCGCCGACCGACTCGAGTTCATCACCTTCCTGGCCTGCTGCAGCGCCCTGCTGGCCCTGCTGACCGGCATGAACGGTCAGCAGGCCCTCGCCTTCACCGCGCTCAATCTGCCCTTTGGCCTGGCCCTGCTGCTGGGCATGGCCCTGCTCGCCCCCCTGCCTGTCCACTGGCGCCTGCCCGGGATAGTCCTGCTGCTGGTGAGCGCAGCCCTGGCCACCCTGCAGATGGGAGGCAACTGGCTCAACCCCCTGGCCATCTGGAGCCTCTATGCCCTGCTGGGGCTGGAGATCCTCTGGCAATCCCGGGCCAGGGCCCCCCTGGCCGCCGGCCCCCGGAGCCGGGTCTCGCGCCCGAGGGGCTGACGCGGAGGCGCAATTGCAGTAATCTTGCGCCCCCTTTCCCCTCGCCGAGGAGCATTCCGATGAAAAAAGCCTGTGCCCAGCACATCCTGGTCAAGACCGAGAAACAGTGTCTGGAGATCAAGGAGAAGCTCGCCAAGGGCGCCGACTTCAGCCAGATGGCCAAGCGTTTCTCCACCTGCCCTTCCGGCAAGCGTGGCGGCGATCTGGGAGAGTTCTCCAAGGGGGACATGGTCAAGTCCTTCGACGATGCCGTGTTCAAGGGGGAGCTGCTGACCGTGCTGGGGCCGGTGCGCACCAAGTTCGGCTTCCACCTCATCAAGGTGCTCTATCGCAACTGATCCAGGGCGACGAGGCCATCGGTTCTCTGAGCCGCACGCCTGGGATTGATGATCATTTACTAACGTTATCAGGCAATTAAGTTTATCCTTCTGGGCATAGTTCCATCCTGACCCGTGGATCCCTCTTATGCACAGCTCTTTGTGGTGGCCGCTGCTGACCTGGCTATTGCCCCTTTGCGGGGCCCTTGGCAGCCGCGCCCATCTCTGGCCCTGGTGGCTCGGCTTCATCCTCTGTCTCGCCAGCGCCCTCCTCAGCCTCGTGCTGCTGCTGCGCCTGCCCTGGCGCTATCGCCGCACCACCAACCTCTGGCCGGATATCTGGGGCATAACTCCCCTGCTGTTGCCCCTGCTGTTTCTCGTCCAGGCGCTGCGCTCCCCCCTCACCAACGACGTCAGCACGGATCCCTACCATCCGCCACGGCTCCAGTGGGCCGAGCTGCTCAGAAGCCCGGAGGATCTCCCGGTCTCCCCCCCGCCCCTGCAAGTATTTCCAGGCAACCCCGGTCCTCTCTATACCCGGGCATCCCCGGTCGAAGTGCTCGCGGAAGCCGAGGAACTGATGACGGAGCTGGGTTGGCAGGTTCGCCCGGGCAGCGAGGGTATCGATGCCGTCGTCACCACCGGCTGGTTCGGGTTTCAGGATGACGTGGCCCTGCGGGTCTTTGCCGGGCCCAAAGAGACCCGTATCGACATGCGCTCCGCCTCGCGCCAGGGGCGCAGCGATCTGGGGGTCAACCGGGCACGGATCATTGATTTCCTGAATCGGTTGAACGAGCGTCTGGGCGGGGCCTACAAGCCCAAGATGGAGAAGCTCAAAGAGGAACAAGATGCGCATTGAGGTCAAACCGGACCGGGCCTACGCCTGGTTCATCCGCCCCTTCTTCTGGCTGCAGAAACGCAACTACGGTCAGGTGCTGATCCCGGGCAAGTGCTGGGGGCGCTCCCCCAAGCTGTTCGCCGCGGTCGCCACCCTCTACGGCGTCATCAACCGCAAGCGCTCCCCCATCGACCCCGTGCTGCGTTCCCTGGTGACGGTGCGGGTCTCCCAGCTCAACTGGTGTCGTTTCTGTGTCGACATCAACGCCATGACCCTCGTCAAGCGGGCAGGCTCCAGCGACAAGGTGGAGGCGCTGGCCCGGTGGCGCGACAGCCCCTTGTTCGACGAGCGGGAACGGGCCGTGCTGGACTATGCCGAGGCCATGACCGGGCTGGATGGCGTGAGCGACGAGCAGGCCGCCCGCCTCAAGCCCTGGTTCGATGACGACGCCCTGGTGGAGCTCACCGGCCTCATCGCCTTCCAGAACATGTCCGCCAAGTTCAATGCCGCTCTCGACATCGCTCCCCAGGGGTTCTGCCAGTTGCCGGTGCAACCCGAGCGCCCCCTCGACAAGGGGCAGGGATGAACCGGGCACGCCTGCTGCTGTTGCTGGCGATGGGGGCCCTGTTCGGCACCTTCTTTGCCCTCGACCTTGACCACTATCTGAGCCTCACCCAGTTGCAGGCTCATCAGGTGCGCCTGGCCCTTTGGGTCGACCGCCATGTTGTCGCAGCCAGCCTGCTGTTTCTGGTGATCTATGTGCTCACCACCGCCCTCTCCCTACCGGGGGCGGCCCTGCTCACCCTGGCGGGCAGCGCCGTCTTCGGCATCCTGTGGGGGCTCTTGCTGGTCTCCTTTGCCAGCTCCCTCGGCGCCACCCTGGCCTTTCTCAGCGCCCGCTTCCTGCTGCGGGACTGGGTCGAGACGCGCTTTGGCGACAAGCTGACGAGCGTTCAGGCCGGCATGCAAAAGGAGGGGGCCTTCTATCTGCTGAGCCTGCGCCTCATCCCCCTCTTCCCCTTCTTTCTGGTCAACCTGGTGATGGGGCTCACCCCCATCAGAGTCAGCACCTACTACTGGGTCAGCCAGCTCGGCATGCTGCCGGGCACCCTCGTCTACGTGCTGGCGGGAAGCGAGCTGGCTACCCTCACCAGCACAGGCAACCTCTTCTCCCCCGGCCTGCTGGCCGCCCTGACCCTGCTCGGCCTGATGCCCTGGCTGATGCGTGCCTTGCAGCGCCGTCTCGCCCTCTACCGATTGCACGCCCCCTACCGCAAGCCGGCGCGCTTTGACTACAACCTGCTGGTGATAGGTGCCGGCGCCGGAGGTCTGGTCACCAGCTACATCGCCGCCGCGGTGAAAGCCAGAGTGGCCCTCATCGAGCAGCACAGGATGGGGGGGGATTGCCTCCATACCGGCTGCGTCCCCTCCAAGGCGCTGATCCGAAGCGCCCGCTTCGCCATTGAACAGCGCAAGGCCGGGGAGCTTGGTTTTACCCCGAGCCAGAGCCGCGCCGACTTCGCCGCCGTGATGGCGCGGGTCGCCCGGGTCATCGAGGAGGTCGAACCCCACGACTCGGTGGCGCGCTATGAAGGACTTGGGGTGGAGTGCATCCAGGGGCGGGTGCGAGTCACCTCCCCCTGGGAGGTGGAGGTCAACGGCAAGCGCCTGACCAGCCGTCATATCGTGATCGCCACCGGCGCCCGCCCCCGGGTGCCCGCACTGCCGGGGCTGGACAGGGTTCCCTACCTCACCTCCGACACTATCTGGCAGCGACTGCGTGAGCCCCCCCGCCATCTGCTGGTGCTGGGAGGGGGCCCCATCGGCTGCGAGCTGGCCCAGAGCCTGGCCCTGCTCGATATCCCCGTCACCCTGGTGGAGCAAGGCCCTCAGCTGCTGCCCCGGGAAGATAAGGACGTCGCCGGGGCCCTGGCCGCGCAGCTGGAGCACGACGGCGTCACCCTGCACCTCGGCTGGCAGGCTACCTCGGCCGAGTATATGGACGGTAAAGGCACCAACCTGCCCATCCGGCTGCACCTGCGCCGGGGGGACGAGACGCTGGTGGTTGAGGGGGACCAGCTGCTGCTGGCCCTTGGCCGGGAGGCCAACGTGGGCGGTTTCGGGCTGGAGGCGCTGGGGGTTGAACTGGCCCCCAGCGGCACCCTGGCCATCGACGGCTTCCTCGCCACCAACTACCCCAGCATCCTGGCGGTGGGGGACGTTGCCGGCCCCTACCAGTTCACCCATTTTGCCGCCCATCAGGCCTGGTATGCCGCCATCAACGCCCTCTTTGGCCAGTTCAGGCGCTTTCGGGCAGACTACAGGGTCATGCCGGCGGCCACCTATACCAGTCCGGAGATAGCCCGGGTCGGCCTCAACCAGAAAGAGGCTCGGGCCCGAGGCATCCCCTTCGAGTCGACCCGCTTCGAGATGGCCGAGCTGGACAGATCCATCGCCGACGGCGAGTCAGGGGGCTTTGTCGAGGTGCTGACGGTGCCGGGCCGTGACAGGATACTCGGGGCCACCATAGTGGGTGCTCACGCCGGCGAGCGGATCGCCGAGTTTGCCCTCGCCATGCGCCACCGCCTGGGACTTGGCAAGATCCTCGCCACCGTTCACCCCTACCCCACCCTGATGGAGGGGAACAAGTACGTGGCTGGCGCCTGGCGCCGTGCCCGCCAGCCCGGGCGCCTGCTGGCGCTGCTGGCCCGTTATCACCGCTGGCGCCGCGGCGCCTGACTCTGACGAGGCAACCATCATGTTCACGACCCGACTTCGCGCCCTGCTCCGTCTCCTGATGGCCGCTGTCCCCCTGCTGCTGACCTCCCCGCTCCACGCCAATGACGCATCGTGGCAGCAGACCCTGCTGGCCGCCAGGGGGCAGACAGTCTACTTCAACGCCTGGGGGGGCAGCCCCGAGATCAACGCCTACCTGGTGTGGGCCAGGCAGGAGATCGCTCGCCAGTACCAGGTCGAGCTGGTGCAGGTGAAGGTGGATGACATCGCCCAGAGCGTGAGCCAGTTGCTGGCCGGCAAGCAGGCTGGCAAGACGTCGAACGGCCCCATCGACCTGCTCTGGGTCAACGGCGAGAACTTCAAGGCGCTCAAGGAGCAGGGGCTGCTGGGGGCCCCCTTTACCGACGAGCTGCCCAACATGGCCCTGGTGGACACCGCCCTGCCGGTGAGTGAAGACTTCACCGTGCCGGTCGAGGGGCTGGAGGCCCCCTGGGGCATAGGCCAGCTCAATCTGATGGTGGATGGCGACCAGGTAGACGCACCTCCCACCTCGGCGGCCGCCCTGCTGGCCTGGGCCAAGGCTCACCCCGGCCGCTTCACCTACCCCAAGCCTCCCCAGTTTCACGGCTCTAGCTTTCTCAAGCAGATCCTGCTGGAGCTGACACCGGATCCGGCGCCCCTCTATCAAGAGGCGACCGATGCCGACTTCCTTCGCATCACCGCCCCTCTCTGGGCCTGGCTCGACCAGCTTCACCCCGCGCTCTGGCGAAAGGGTAGGCTCTTCCCCACCGGCGGCGCCGAGACCAGGCAGTTGCTCGATGACGGCGAGCTGGCCATGGCCATCAGCTTCAACCCGGGGGAAGCCCAGAGTTCGGTGCAAAACGGCACCCTGCCCCCCACCGTCCAGGCCATCGCCATGGAGAAAGGGGCGCTCACCAACAGCCATTTCCTCGCAATCCCCTTCAATACCTCCGCCCGGGCCGGGGCCAAGGTGGTGGTCAACTTCCTGCTGAGCCCCGCCGCCCAGGCGCGCAAGAGCGACCCCACCTTCTGGGGGGATCCCAGCGTGCTGCGCCAGGAGGCGCTGCCAGGCCAGACCCGTCCGGCATTGCGCTTCAAGGGGGTGGCAGAGCCCCACCCCAGCTGGCAAACCCGGCTGGAAGCGGCCTGGGCCGAGCGCTACGGCCACTGATCCATCATGCAGGCGCGCGCCCCTCTCCTCCTGCTGCCCTTTTTGATGCTGGGAGCCCTGCTGCTGGGGATCCCGCTCGCCGGGGGCCTGCTGTTGCTGGTCATCGAGGGACTCACCCCCGCCAATCTATCCCTCTTGCTCCCCCAGCCCGGACTCTGGCACTCCGCAGGGTTGAGCCTCTGGGTGGCGGGCGCCTCCACCCTGGGGGCTCTCGGCGCCACCGCCCTGCTGCTCGCCCAGGGGGACGGGCGTCCCTGGATGCGCTGGCTGCGCCGCCTGCTCTCCCCCCTGCTGGCGCTTCCCCACGTCGCCTTTGCCATTGGCATCGCCTTTCTGATCGCTCCCTCCGGCTGGCTGCTGCGCCTCGTCACCCCCCTGCTTGACCTCACCCATCTGCCCCCGGACTGGCAAACCCTCAAGGATCCCTGGGGGCTTGGCCTCATCGTGGTGCTCATCCTCAAGGAGACCCCCTTCCTGCTGCTGATGGCGCTGGCGGCACTGGATCCCGCCAAGGTGGCGCGCCAGCAGTGGCTGGGGGCCTGCCTCGGCTTCAGCGCCCCCCGGATCTGGTGGCGCCTGCTGCTGCCCGCCCTCTGGCCCGCCCTGCGACTGCCCCTCTACGCGGTGGCCGCCTATGGCCTGGCGGTGGTGGATCTCGCCCTGCTGCTGGGGCCGGATGCCCCGCCGCCCCTGGCGGTGCGACTCTGGCTCTGGTATCAGGATGCCGACCCCGCCTGGCGCGGCGCCAGTGCCAGCGGCGCCCTCTTGCTGCTCGCCCTCAACCTGCTGCTGCTTGGCGCCATCAGGCTGCTGGAGCGGGCCCACCTCACCCTCGGCAAGGCACGCTGGCTGGATGGGCGACGCGCCCCCGCCTCGCCCTGGCCCGGACTCATTGCCCGCATCGGCGTGTGGGGGCTGCTCCTGACCAATCTGCTGGTGCTCGCCGCCCTGCTGCTCTGGTCCCTGACCCGGCGCTGGTCTTTTCCCGCCCTCTGGCCGAGCGAATGGAGCAGCCACCACTGGCAGGCTCTGCTGCCGAGCCTGGGCCCGCTGCTGTGGCAGAGTCTGTGGCTGGCCCTGCTCTGCGCCGCGCTCTCCCTGATGCTGGCGGTGCTCTGCCTCGAGGCGTTGCCTGCGCGCCGCGCCACACGCACCCTCTGGCTTGTCTGCCTGCCTCTCCTGCTGCCCCAGGCCAGCCTGCTGTTTGGATTGCGCCTTCAGACCGACGGGCTGGGATTCACTGGCATAGGCCCTGGCTGGGTACTCTGGAGCCAGTTGATCTTCGTCTTTCCATACGTCTATCTCTGCCTGCACGGCCCCTATCGCCAGTTCGACGAGCGCCTCACCCGGGTGGCCCTCACGCTCGGGGCCAGCCCCTGGGGGGCCTGGTGGCGAGTCAAGGGTCCCCTGCTCGCCCGTCCCCTGCTGTTCGCCTTCGGTGTCGGGGCGGCGGTGAGCCTGGCCCAATACCTGCCGACCCTGCTGTTCGGCGGCGGGCGGGTCGTCACCATCACCACGGAGGCGGTGGCCATCGGCAGCGGCCTCAACAGGCGGCTGGCGGGGCTCTACGGCCTGCTGCAACTGCTGCTGCCCCTGTTCATCTATGCCCTGGCGCTCTGGCTGCCGCGGCGCATCAACCCCGCCCTGAGGCCCTGACCCGATGCTGCATACCTCCGCACTCACCCTCTTCCTCGACGGTGCCCCCCTGCTGACGCTCCCCCCCTCAGGGTGGCCCCGGGCGAGGTGCTCACCCTGATGGGACCGAGCGGCTGTGGCAAGAGCTCCCTGCTGGCGGCCCTGGCGGGAGTGCTGCCACCCGGGGGGCCCATCCGGCTGACCGGGGACATCCTGCTCGGCGCACATCGCCTCACCCCGCTGCCCCCCCAGGAGAGGGGCGTCGGCATCCTGTTTCAGGATGACCTGCTGTTTGCCCACCTGACGGTGGCCGAAAATCTGATGTTCGGCATGCCGGCGCATCTCAAGGGGATGGCGGCAAGGCAGACCCGGGCCCGCGAGGCGCTGGCCGAGGTCGGGCTGGAGGCTCAGGCGGACAAGCTGCCCGGGGCGCTCTCCGGCGGCCAGAAAGCCCGCGTCAGCCTGCTGCGTGTCCTGCTGGCCGAGCCCAGGGCATTGCTGCTGGACGAACCCTTCTCCCGCCTCGACAAGCCGCTGCGGGCGGCATTCAGAACCCTGGTGTTCGAGCGCCTGCGCACGCAGGCCATCCCCGCATTGCTGGTGACCCACGACGAAGAGGATGCGCCGGGCACCATCTTGCAGCTGATTCCCCCAGCCAGCCCCGAAGAGGAGCACCACCTTGTTTGATCGCCACCTGATCCCGGTTATCCGCCGCCCCCTCGCCGCACTCGCCCGCCCCCTGTGCCGGGCCGGGGTGAGCGCCAACCAGGTGAGCCTCGCCGGCTTTCTCATCGGCATGCTGGCGCTGCCGCTGCTGGCCTTTGGCTGCTATCAATGGGCGTTGGCGGCGATTCTGCTCAACCGGCTGCTGGACGGGCTGGATGGCGCCGTGGCGCGGGAAACGGGCATCACCGACTGCGGCGGGTTTCTCGACATCACGCTGGATTTCATCTTCTACGCCGCCGTGGTGCTGGGCTTTGCCCTCGCCGACCCGGCCAACGCCCTGGCCGCCGCCACCCTGCTGTTCGCCTTCATGGGCACGGGATCGAGCTTTCTGGCCTTTGCCATCATGGCGGGCAAGCGGGGCATCGAGAGCCCCGTCTACCACCACAAATCCCTCTACTATCTGGGCGGGCTCACCGAGGGGAGCGAAACCATCGCCCTCTTCGTGATCATATGCCTCTGGCCCGCCGCCTTCGTGCCACTGGCCTACGGTTTCGCCCTGCTCTGCGCCATCACGACCCTGACCCGGATCTGGAGCGGCTACCACACCCTGCGCTGACGGGATCCCGGGGGGCGCGCCTGCACGGAGCACTTGCGCCTGCACGCCAATGTTTTACCATGACGGCACTCTTTTTCAGGCTCACGAGAACCCTATGCGTCGCCTTGTCTGTGTCCTCTCCCTGTTTCCCCTGATCTACGGCTGCAGCAGCACGCCGGCGCCCAAGCCCGTGGTCAAACCCCAACCCAACAGCGCCTTCATCAACCAGACGCCGCCGAGCAAACCCTTCTACGGGCAGGTGAGCCAGCCCGGGGTCAGCAAGGGGGACTTCGCCAATCGTTCCAACGTGGACAACTTCGTGCAGCGGATGGTGCAAAAGCACGGCTTCGACAGCGCCGAGCTGCACCGGGTACTGTCCCAGGCCGAGCGTTATGACTGGATCATCAAGCTGATGGACGCCCAGGCCCCCACCACCAGACCGCCCACCGGTCCGACCGGCGCCTGGAACCGCTACCGCGCCAAGTTCATCACCCCGGACAACGTTCAGAACGGCGTCAACTTCTGGCGTGAATACGAGAGTGAACTCAACCGGGCGCAGCAGATCTACGGGGTGCCACCCGAGATCATCGTCGGCATCATCGGGGTGGAAACCCGCTGGGGTCGGGTGATGGGCAAGACCCGCATTCTCGACGCCCTGGCGACCCTGGCATTTGACTACCCGCGCCGCGCCGACTTCTTCACCGGCGAGCTGGAAGCCTTCCTGGTGATGACCCGGGATGAGGGGATGGATCCCACCGAACCCAAGGGCTCCTATGCCGGGGCCATGGGCTACGGCCAGTTCATGCCGTCGAGTTTTCGCAACTACGCGGTGGACTTCAACGGCAACGGCCACACCAACCTGTGGGATCCGGTGGATGCCATCGGCAGCGTGGCCAACTACTTCAAGGCCCACGGCTGGGAGAAAGGGCAGCCGGTGGCAGTACGCGGCCAGGGACAGCTGCCGGGCTATGAGCACGGCTTCCAGACCCGCTACCCGGTAGCCACCCTGCGCGGTGCCGGGCTGGCTCCCACCGGCTCCCTTGGCAATCACAAGGAGGCGAGCCTGCTGCGTCTGGATGTCGGCACCGGTTACCAGTACTGGTACGGCTTGCCGAACTTCTACGCCATCACCCGCTACAACCACAGCACCCACTACGCCATGGCGGTATGGCAGCTTGGCCTTGCCGTCAGGGATGCCAGAGGCGGCTACTGAGTCAGCCTCAATGCCAACGAAAACGGGCCCGCAGGCCCGTTTTTTTTTATTCGTTTTCCAGCAGCCAGCGTTTGAGCAGGGCGGCCAGCTGCTCCTGTTCGACCAGGCTCAATGGGGCCAGCAGGCGGCGCTCGTTCGCCACGTGCTGTTCCACCGCATGGTCAACCAGCTCCCGCCCCAGCTCCG
This sequence comes from Aeromonas sp. QDB14, assembly GCF_027707845.1. Taxonomy (NCBI): domain Bacteria; kingdom Pseudomonadati; phylum Pseudomonadota; class Gammaproteobacteria; order Aeromonadales; family Aeromonadaceae; genus Aeromonas; species Aeromonas sp. QDB14. The sequence goes on from NZ_JAPCJD010000063.1 coordinate 16,216, forward strand.
TCAGGCAGACCAGCAGGCTGCGCCTGTCATCCGGGGAGGCTTCACGTCTTATCAGGCCACGCTGCTCCAGCTTGTCGAGCCGGGCCGTCATGGCCCCTGAACTCAGCATGGCGGACTGGTAGAGCGCGGTCGGGGTCAGCGGCTCGCCGGCCCGACGCAGGGTCGCCAGGATATCGAAATCAGACCCCAGCAGACCGCACTCCTTGAGGGTCTCGCTCACTTCGCGCCCGGCGATCGCCGCCATGCGCGCCACCCGCCCCAGCACCCCCATGGGGGAGCAGTCGAGGTCCGGGCGCTGCCGGGCCCACTGGGCCAGCAGCTGATCTACATGATCACTCTCCATTCGGGCTCCATTATCTTCACATAAAGATACTTGATAATAAACCAACTCGCGGCTAATGTATCTTGACTTAAAGATACTTTGTTACGAGATAACCATGCCGCTGCTGATCGCCCTGCTCGCCCCCCTGCTCTGGGGCAGCACCTATGCCGTCGTCAGTCTCTACCTGACCGACTACTCCCCCTACTGGGTGGCCGTGTGGCGCGCCCTCCCCACCGGGGTGCTGCTGCTGTTGCTCCATCCCCGCAGACCGCCTCTCGTCTGGAGCAGGCAGCTCCTGCTGGCGTTTTGCAACATCACCGCCTTCTTCGCCCTGCTGTTCGTGGCGGCGTTTCGCCTGCCCGGCGCCGTGGCGGGTACGTTGGGAGCGACGCTGCCCCTCATCCTGATGGGGCTGGCCTGGCTGCAAGACGGTGTCAGACCGACGATCAAGTGGCTGTTGCTGGGGGTGATGGGGCTCGTCGGGGTGCTCTTGCTGCTCAATCCCTCTGCCAATCTGGATCCCGTCGGCGTGGCGTGCGCCCTGCTCGCCACCTTGCTCATCGGCCAGTCGAGCCGCTGGATGCAACGCTGGCCGGTGGACGACCTGCTGGCCCTGACCGCCTGGCAGCTGCTGCTGGGCGGCCTGATGCTGATCCCGCTGGCCTGGTGGCTGGCCGGCCCCATGCCCCTGCCCCGGGCTGACGCCACTCCCGGGCTTATCTGGCTGGTGATCCTCAATACGGCTCTGGCCTACTGGGCCTGGCTCTGGGGACTCAAACGCCATGGCCCGGAGGTGATGGGGATGCTGGCCCTCACCAACCCCATGGTGGCAGTCTCCTGCGGTGTGCTGATGGTGGGAGAAACCCTGGATGACCGTCAGTGGCTCGGCATCGGCATCATCCTGCTCTCTCTCTTCCTGATGAAGCTGCCGGCCCGCCCCTTCCTCAAGCGCTGGCAGAACCGCAAGGCCGCCACCGGCAGCGTCGACAACGGCTGATCCGCAGTCAACCCGACACAAAAAAAGAGGAGCCACCAGGGCTCCTCTTTCACATGGGTTTTTGCCGTAAGGGTCAGACCCCGGCTTTGGCCAGGGCGGCGGAGACGATCTGCTGGGCTTCCTGCTGGATGAGGTCCAGGTGCGCCTCCCCCTTGAAGCTCTCCATGTAGATCTTGTAGATGGACTCGGTACCGGAGGGGCGCGCCGCGAACCAGCCATTCTCGGTCACTACTTTCAGGCCGCCGATGGCGGCATCGTTGCCAGGCGCCTTGGTCAGCTTGGCGAGGATGGGCTCACCAGCCAGGGTGGAGGCTTCCACCAGGGCCGGATCCAGCTTGGAGAGCACCGCCTTCTGGGCGCTGTTGGCCGGAGCATCGATGCGGCGGTAGCTGGAGCGGCCGAATCTGGCTTCGAGCGCATCATAGTGGGCCTGGGGATCCTTGCCGGTCACCGCCAGGATCTCGGCCGCCAGCAGCGCCAGGATGAAGCCATCCTTGTCGGTGGTCCAGACGGTACCGTCCTTGCGCAGGAAGGAGGCACCCGCGCTCTCCTCGCCGCCAAAGCCGAACTCGCCGCTGTAGAGACCGTCCACGAACCACTTGAAGCCGACCGGCACCTCTTTGAGGGTGCGACCGATCTCGCCGGCCACCCGGTCGATCATGGAAGAGGAGACCAGCGTCTTGCCGACGGCCGCCCCCTTGGGCCAGCCGGTTCTGTGGGTGAACAGATACTGGATGGCCACCGCCAGATAGTGGTTCGGATTCATCAGGCCCGCCTTGGTGACGATGCCGTGACGGTCGTAGTCAGGGTCATTGCCAAGGGCGATGTCGAACTTGTCTTTCAGGGCAATCAGGCTCGCCATGGCGAACGGGCTGGAACAGTCCATCCGGATCTTGCCGTCTTTGTCCAGGGTCATGAAGGAGAAGGTCGGGTCGACCTTGTAGTTCACCACCTCGATGTCCAGACCGTAGCGCCTGGCGATGACGTCCCAGTAGGCGACGCCGGAGCCACCCAGCGGATCCACGCCGATCTTGATGCCAGCCTGCTTGATGGCGGCCAGATCCAGCACGTTTTCGAGATCATCCACATAAGGGGTGACATAGTCGTGTTCCACCACGAACGGGCTCTTGAGGGCCTCGGCAAACGGCATCCGCTTCACGCCGGCCAGACCCGCTTCCAGAATCGCGTTGGCGCGGTCTTCCACCCACTTGGTGATCTCCCCCTCGGCGGGACCGCCGTGGGGCGGGTTGTATTTGAAGCCACCGTCTTCCGGCGGGTTGTGGGACGGGGTGATCACCACGCCGTCCGCCTGGGCCACGGGTTTGCCTGCGTTGTGGCGCAGGATGGCATGGGAGATGACCGGGGTCGGCGTGAAGCCGAGGCCGGCCTGAATGCGGGTCTCGACACCGTTGGCCGCCAGCACTTCCACCGCGCTGGCAAAGGCGGATTCAGACAGGGCATGGGTATCCATGCCAACGAACAGCGGCCCCGTGATACCGGCCTGCTGGCGGTACTCCACCAGCGCCTGGGTCACCGCCAGAATGTGGGATTCGGTGAAGGCGCTGTGCAGGGCGCTGCCGCGGTGACCGGAGGTGCCGAAGGCGACCCGCTGCTCAGGGCGGCTCATGTCCGGCTTGTTGAGGTAGTAGGCGCTGACCAGACGGGGAATGTTGGTCAGATCGCAAAGACGAGCCGGCTGACCGGCGTGGGAATGCTGTGCCATGGCGTTTTCCTTGAGCTGAGCCTTGCCCGGCAAGGCCTGAAGTCATTGATGGGTTAAACGGCGCCGCACACCCGAGCCGTCAGATCCTCGTCATAACCCATGCTGTTCATGAGCTGGGCCACCATGTTCTGCTTGCGGCTGGTATTGGTATTGGTGATCACCCAGAACGGGGTCTCCGGTACCGGCTTGGGCTTGGTGGTGCTGCCACTGGCACGCAGCGCTTCCGGGTCACGGGAGAAATAGACGCGCTTGCGCCCTTTTATCTCGGTCGCCTGGGTGAAGCCTTCCGGGTTGTCCCGATAGAGGGTGCTCAATACCAGCATGAAGCGGTTGATGGACTTCTCTTCTCTCTGAAGCTCGCCGGAATCCAGCAGTGCCTCCAGCCCCATGGCATCGGCCACGGGTTGCGGTTGCATCGCAGGCGCGGCCGCCACGGTTGCCGTGCCGGCCTGGGCGGGTTGCTCCAGCAGGCGACGCAGGATATCGGACGCACTCTCGCCGATGTGCCGGGTCTGGCTCGCGATAAAGAAGTAGAGATCGTCATCAAGCTCGATGGTTTTCATAGGGATGCGCTGGACTCGTCGAAATTCGGATGCGGCGATTATACATAGGCAGACCCGGCAGCCCAAGCAAGGGGCGGACAGATGTGCATGAATCTCCTTGAGAATACGGCATAATGACGGGCCAAGTGTGTGATCTCCCGCACTGATAGCCGATCCCGGGGAGATATTTTTGAAAAAAAACCACAAAAAAATCCCCCATCAGGAATGAAATCCTTTTCTTTCAGTGTGTTAAAAATTATGGCGATAGAGCCCACGACCGATAAGGTGTCATTTTGCAACAATACCCACGATTGAACTTCAAGGATCAGGGCGAAGGCCCGACTGTCGTGCTGATCCATGGCCTCTTTGGCAGCCTGGACAACCTCGGCCTGCTGGCGCGCCCCCTCAGTGAACAATACCGGGTCATCAGCGTCGATCTGCGCAATCACGGCGCCTCCTTTCACTCGGACGAGATGAGCTACCCGGCCCAGGCGGCGGACATCCTGGCCCTGCTGGACCATCTTGGACTTGAACAGGTGGCCCTGGTGGGTCACTCCATGGGGGGCAAGGTCGCCATGCAGGTCGCCAAGCAGGCCCCTCAAATGGTCAGCAAGCTGGTAGTGGCGGACATCGCCCCGGTGGCCTATCCCCACGCCCGCCACAAGAACGTGTTTGCTGGGCTCAATGCCACGCTGGCCACGCCCCCCCAGAGCCGCAGCGAGGCGGAAGCCATGCTGGCCGAGCACATCGAGATCGCCGGGGTGCGCCAGTTCCTGCTCAAATCCTTCGCCAAAGGGGAGTCTGGATGGGGGTGGCGTTTCAACGTGCCGGCCCTTGAGCGCAACTACGCCAACATCATGGGCTGGCCCGACGATGAACGCCGCTTCGAAGGCGCGACACTCTTCATCAAGGGGGGCGACTCCGACTATATACTGCCCGAATACACCGGGGCCGCGATGGCCCAGTTCCCGGCCGCCAAGGCCCGCGTCATCGCCGGCACGGGTCACTGGCTGCACGCGGAAAAGCCGGTTTTGTTCAACAAACTGGTTGTGGATTTCCTGTCGACAGGCGGTTAACAGTTTCAAATCCTTTGTGATATAGTGCGCCCGTCTTAAGGAGTGCGCGCAATCCATGCTGAGTGAACACATCGATCTCATCGAGAGTCTGGGCCTGAAACTGTTCTTCGTGGCCATCTTCCTGCTGATTGGTCTGGCCATTCAGGACGTGCTCAAACGGGGCAATGTGCCCCGCTTCGGCCGCTTCATCGTCTGGCTGGTGCTGTTTCTGGGTTGCGCGGGTTTTGTCGCCAAGGGGCTGATCGAAATGGGCTGGGAAGGCTCAGGGATCGGCTAACTACTTTTCATCTGTGATGTATGGCCAAACAGCAAACTGATCGAACAACACTGGATCTGTTCGCAACTGAGAAGCGCCCCGGCAGGCCAAAGACCAATCCACTCCCCCGCGAGACCCAGCTCAAGATCAACAAGCGCAACCAGCTCAAGCGCGATCGTGAGAACGGGCTGAAACGGGTCGAGTTAAAGGTGGAAGCCGAGTTGCTGGAGCGCCTGAACCAACTTGCGCTGCAACAGAACGTCAGCCGAGCCGAGCTGATCCAATCTATCCTGAAGCAACAGATCGAGTCTGCTCATGCAGCAGGCATCGCAATCTGAACCGTCAAGCATCAACACCAGATACGGGTAACGAAACACTATGGCTAGTGTAGGTCTGTTTTTCGGCAGCGATACCGGTAATACCGAAGCTGTCGCCAAGATGATCCAGAAAGAACTGGGCAAACAACTGATTGAAGTCCGTGACATTGCCAAGAGCAGCAAGGCCGACATCGACAGCTTCGATCTGCTGATGTTCGGCATCCCGACTTGGTACTACGGCGAAGCCCAGGCCGATTGGGACGACTTCTTCCCCGAACTCGAAGAGATCGACTTCAACAACAAGCTGGTGGCCATCTTCGGATGCGGCGATCAGGAAGACTATGCCGAGTACTTCCTCGACGCCATGGGCACCCTGCGTGACATCGTCGAAGCCAAGGGCGCCATCATCATCGGCCACTGGCCGACCGCGAGCTACGAGTTCGAAGCCTCCAAGGCGCTGGTGGATGACAAGCACTTCGTGGGCCTGGGCATCGACGAAGATCGCCAGCCGGAGCTGACCGCCGAGCGCGTCAAGGGTTGGTGCAAACAGCTGCACGAAGAGATGTGCCTGGGCGAGCTGGAGTGATCTGATCTCCCTCCCTCTTCATGCAACAAGGGCCCCGACGGGGCCCTTGTTGCATCTGCAGCAGGCATTCAGCCCCCCCTGTGCTGGGGCTTGGATCTGACATAGAGGGTGCGCTTCACCTGGGCCACCAGCTCGCCCTGGCCATCCTGCACCTGCACCTCGAACTCGGGAAAGTGCTTCTCTCCCCCCTCGGTCGCCGCCACGATCGATGCCAGCTTGGTGTCGCTCAGGGTGAACTCCGCCACCAGTTTGCCCTTGCCCGGCTTGATGAAATTGATGCTGCCCGCCTTGTCCCACACGTAGTAGCGGTTCTTGAAATAGCCCATCAGCATCAACGGGTAGATGGGATCCGTCATGGCGAACATGCTGCCGCCGAACTGGGTCCGGTTGGCATTCTTGTTCCACCAGCGGGACTTGAGAGTGACCCGGCAGAAGCGAAAATCGGGGCTCAGGGTTTCTATCTTGATGCCTGCGCCCCAGAAGGGGGGCCAGGCGTTGAGGGCGCAGCGCACCCAGGCGGCATTGCCGAAAAGCCAATCCATGGATCTCATCCGACCAGACTATAAAGAAGTCACATAGTATCAACATTCTCTGGTCGAGCAAGCGGGCCTGAATATTCCCATGACGGGCTTGATGAGCTAAAGCCCTTGAATTGCTGGGTTTATTTTTAACTTGGCTACGACCTATAATGACAGGCCAAGCGAGTTCGTGGTTGCCATTACAGCGGCAGTCAATCAGAATAACCACACCTTCGAGAATGCGAATAAATAGAAATGGCAGACAACAACCAAGCGTTAAAAAAGGCCGGGCTCAAGATTACCTTGCCCCGTGTCAAGATCCTGGAAATCCTGCAACAGCCGGACTGCCAGCACACCAGTGCGGAAGATCTGTACAAACGGCTGATCGATCAGGGCGAGGAGATTGGTCTCGCTACCGTTTATCGCGTTCTCAACCAGTTTGATGATGCCGGTATCGTCACCCGTCACCATTTCGAAGGGGGCAAGTCGGTGTTCGAGCTGGCCACCCAGGAGCACCACGACCACCTGGTCTGCCTCGACTGCGGCAAGGTGATCGAGTTCTCCGACGAGGTGATCGAACAGCGCCAGCGCGACATCGCCAAGGCGCACAACATCCGCCTGACCAACCACAGCCTTTACCTGTATGGCCACTGCGCCAACGGTGACTGCAAGCACTACGATTGATTCGGCCGGGTCGGCGCAATAAAAAAGCCAGCATGATGCTGGCTTTTTTGTGTCCGCAATCCGGATCAGAAGCGGCAGGGTCTCCCCTGCCCTCTTCTATCAGGCCTCGGCCTTGCCCCAGACGTCACGCAGGGCCACGGTTCGGTTGAACACCAGGCGCTCGGCGCTGGAGAGCTTGTTGTCGGCGCAGAAGTAACCTTCACGCTCGAACTGGTAGGCAAACTCCGGCTTGGCATCCTTCAGGGAAGCTTCCACCCGGGCCCCTTCGATGATCACCAGGGATTCCGGATTCAGAGCCGCTTCGAAGTCATCCTCGGCGCCCGGGTTCGGCACCTTGAACAGACGGTCATAGAGACGCACTTCGGCCGGCAGGGAGTGAGTGGCGCTGACCCAGTGGATCACCCCTTTCACCTTGCGACCGTCCGCCGGATCCTTGCCCAGAGTCTCGGGGTCGTAAGAGCAGTAGATGCAGGTAACCTTGCCGTTCGCATCCTTCTCGACCCGTTCAGCCTTGATGACGTAGGCGTTGCGCAGGCGCACTTCCTTGCCCAGCACCAGCCGCTTGAACTGCTTGTTGGCTTCCTCTTTGAAGTCCGCTTCGTCGATGAAGATTTCGCGGGAGAAATGCAGCTCACGGGTCCCCATCTCCGGCTTGTTCGGGTGCGCAGGCGCCGTCAGCACCTCGTCGGCCGCCAGGTTCTCGATCACCACCTTCACCGGGTGCAGCACGGCCATGGCACGCGGGGCGTTCTCGTTGAGATCGTCGCGGATGCAGGCTTCCAGCATGCTCATCTCGACGATGTTGTCCTGCTTGGTCACACCGATGCGCTTGCAGAACTCGCGGATGGAGACCGGGGTGTAACCACGGCGGCGCAGACCGGAGACGGTCAGCATGCGCGGATCATCCCAGCCGTTCACGTGCCCCTCGGTCACCAGCAGGTTCAACTTGCGCTTGGACATGACGGTGTATTCGAGGTTCAGACGGGAAAACTCGTACTGACGGGGGTGACAGTCGATGCTGATGTTGTCCAGCACCCAGTCATACAGGCGACGGTTGTCCTGGAACTCCAGGGTACACAGGGAGTGGGTGATCCCCTCCAGGGCGTCCGAGATGCAGTGGGTGAAGTCATACATCGGGTAGATGCACCACTCGTCACCGGTCTGGTGGTGGTGGGCAAACTTGATGCGATAGATGACGGGATCGCGCATCACCATGAAGGGGGATGCCATGTCGATCTTGGCGCGCAGGCAGGCGCTCCCTTCGGCCATCTCACCGTTCTTCATCTTGGCGAACAGGGCCAGGTTTTCTTCCACGCTGCGATCGCGGAACGGGCTGTTCTTGCCAGGGGCGGTCAGGGTACCGCGGTATTCGCGCATCTGGTCCGGGGAGAGCTCGTCCACATAGGCCAGTCCCTTCTCGATGAGCTCGATGGCATAGCCGTGCAGCTTGTGGAAATAGTCGGAGGAGTAGCAGATCTCGCCGCTCCACTGGAAGCCCAGCCACTGGACGTCCTGCTTGATGGACTCCACGAACTCGATGTCTTCCTTCGCCGGGTTGGTGTCATCGAAACGCAGGTTGCACTGACCCTGATAGTCACGGGCGATGCCGAAGTTCAGGCAGATGGATTTGGCGTGGCCGATATGGAGATAACCGTTCGGCTCCGGCGGGAAACGGGTATGCACGCTGCTGTGCTTACCGCTGGCCAGATCTTCATCAATGATCTGACGAATAAAGTTAGTTGGGCTGTTCGCCTGACTCATGGCTCACCTCAAAAATGCGTCACTGGCGGACGTTGTGCCGGCTGGCACCCTCATACCCCCGCCGTCAAGCCGGGTATGATCCCTCATTACGCGCCCTGCCTCAACCTGAATTTGGCCAATTCGGGTCATTGGCGCACCAAAAACGGCGAAACGGGAGAAATTGCAGAGATCCTGGTCAAAAAAAGCCCCGCTCGGGGCGCAATGCTGATCAGTTAAGGATCCATTGACCGATCCTTCTGCTGTAGGACAATCCGGAACCAATCACTGGTTC
>NZ_JAPCJD010000064.1:0-24363 GCF_027707845.1 Aeromonas sp. QDB14
AGGGCGGTGAAGATATCAAAGACCCGTTTTCCGGTAAATCGCAATGCGGCTCCGCTTAAGTGAACAGCATTGGGCCCAGTGCCGGCTTTTTTCATGACCGCCCCTCGCCTCCTCTCCGCAAGAGAGGCCGGAGCCCGTTGCCGACCTGGTCGTGAAACCTTCCCCCCTGCAATGGGGTCAGATCACAGTTCCTGCTAAAACTTTCGGGGGATCTGTGCCATAATGCGCGCCATTTGACAGACCAACCGGGACATTCCAGTGCTTTCAAGCAACAACATCACCATGCAGTTCGGCGCCAAGCCGCTGTTTGAGAACATCAGCGTCAAGTTTGGCGGCGGCAACCGCTACGGCCTCATCGGTGCCAACGGCTGTGGCAAGTCCACCTTCATGAAGATCCTCGGCGGCGATCTCGAACCCACCGGCGGCAATGTGAGCCTGGATGTCAACGAGCGCATCGGTAAGCTGCGCCAGGATCAGTTCGCCTACGAAGAGATGCGCGTACTGGACGTGGTCATGATGGGCCACACCGAGCTGTGGGCCGCCATCGCTGAACGCGATGCCATCTACGCCAACCTGGAGGCCACCGACGACGACTACATGAAGGCCGCCGAGCTGGAAGGCCTGGTCGCCGAATATGATGGCTACACCGCCGAATCCCGCGCAGGCGAGCTGCTGCTGGGTGCCGGTATTCCCATCGAGCAGCACAACGGCCCGATGAGCGAAGTGGCCCCGGGCTGGAAACTGCGGGTACTGCTGGCGCAGGCGCTCTTCTCCAACCCCGACATCCTGTTGCTGGACGAACCGACCAACAACCTGGACATCAACACCATTCGCTGGCTGGAGCAGGTGCTCAACGATCGTGAAAGCACCATGATCATCATCTCTCACGACCGTCACTTCCTGAACTCCGTCTGCACCCACATGGCGGATCTGGACTACGGCGAGCTGCGGGTCTACCCGGGCAACTACGACGAGTACATGCTGGCTGCCACCCAGGCCCGCGAGCGCCTGCTGGCCGACAACGCCAAGAAGAAGGCCCAGATCGCCGATCTGCAATCCTTCGTCTCCCGCTTCAGCGCCAACGCCTCCAAGTCCAGCCAGGCTACCTCCCGCCTCAAGCAGATCGACAAGATCAAGATTGAGGAAGTGAAGGTCTCCAGCCGTCAGAACCCCTTCATCCGCTTCGAGCAGGACAAGAAGCTCTACCGCAACATCCTGGAGATCGAGGGCGTCTCCAAGGGTTATGGCGACGGTCCCCTGTTCAAGGGGCTCAACATGATGCTGGAAGTGGGCGAGAAGGTCGCCATCCTGGGTACCAACGGGATCGGTAAGTCCACCCTGATCAAGACGCTGGTCGGTGCCCTGGCACCGGATACCGGCACCATCAAGTGGTCCGAGAACGCCCAGATCGGCTACTACGCCCAGGATCACGCCGAAGATTTCGACACCGATCTCAATGTGTTCGACTGGATGGCACAGTGGAAGCAGGAAAACGAAGACGAACAGGCGGTGCGCTCCGTGCTGGGTCGTCTGCTCTTCTCCCAGGACGACATCAAGAAGCCGGTCAAGGTGCTCTCCGGTGGTGAACAGGGCCGCATGCTGTTCGGCAAGCTGATGATGCAGCGCCCCAACATCCTCATCATGGACGAACCGACCAACCACCTGGACATGGAATCCATCGAATCCTTGAACCTGGCGCTGGAGATGTACAAGGGCACCCTGATCTTCGTCTCCCACGACCGCGAGTTCGTCTCCTCCCTGGCGACCCGCATCCTGGAACTGACCGAAGACGGCATCCGCGACTTCGGCGGCACCTACGAGGATTACCTGCGCACCCAGGGTGTGGTGTAATCCTCCGCTTTCAAGCAAAGCGATCAGAACCGGCGCCTCGTGCGCCGGTTTTTTTATGCCTGCTGGCAACGCCGAGCGGGATGCAAACCAGGACGATGCACGACTTAGCTCATCCCTGCCAGAGCAGGTAGCCGCCCCCCCTTGTACCGCGTACAGATAAAAAAACGGCTCCATTATGGAGCCGTTTTCACACTTGGGGCCGTGAGGCTGACCTACTCGACAGTGGCTTCCACGTCGGTGAAGTATTCGATCTTGGCCGCCTTGCGCAGCTCGTCGATCAGCGACTTGTAGTCGGCCTGTGCCTTGCCCTGACCCAGCTGACCTTGCAGCAGGCTCACCATCTGGGACGGCTCCTTGATGACGTTGACCTTGTCCAGCGCCACCACCACACGATCACCGTTGGCTTCGGTCACCAGCTCGACGCTCGGCTTGCCATCGGTCGGATGAGGCATGCGGAACACCTGGGTCACCAGGTTCTGGTCCATCTCCTGGGCGAAACGGGATACGCCGGTATGGGTATCCACTTTCAGACCCAGCGCGGTCAGGTCGGCCTGAACGTTCTCACCGGCCTTGAGCTTGTCCAGCAGACCCTGGGCCTTGCCACGGGCCACTTCACTGGCCTTGTCGTGCTTGATGGCGGTGATCACCTGCTCTTTCACCTCGGCAAGCGGCTTGGCCGCCTTCGGCTGGTGACCCATGATGTGCAGCACCAGCGCCTTGCCGTCGGCCAGCTCGATCACGTCGGAGTTGGTGTTGTCATCACGCAGCTGTTCGGAGAACGCCACGGAGAGCACCTTGGGATCATTGAGCGGTGCCGGCGCATCGGCCTGGCTGAAATAGCCGGTGGACTGCACCTGGAGGCCCATGGCTTCGGCGGTCAAGTCCAGGGAGTCCGGGTTCTCGAAGCTGCTGTCGGCCATCTTCTGCTGTTCGGCGAAGAACTGCTCCTTGGCCTTCTCAGACTGCAGACGGGCGATGGTATCGCTCATCACGTCCACGAAGGGCTTGGTCTTGGCAGGCTCGACGGCCAGCAGCTTGATGATGTGGAAGCCGAACGGGCTCTTCACCACGGCGGAGAGATCGCCAGCCTTGGCCAGCGCGAACGCGGCTTTCTCGAAGGCAGGATCCATCACCCCTTTCTCGAACCAGTCGAGCTCCCCGCCCTTCTTCGCGGAGAAGGTATCGGAGGAGTCGGCCTTGGCCAGCGCGGCGAAATCGTCACCCGCCTTGGCCTTGGCCAGCACGGCCTCGGCTTTCTGCTCGGCGGCCTTTTCATCCTTGCCAAACGGGATCAGGATGTGCGCCACCTGACGGCGCTCGGGACGCTGGAACAGATCCTGATGCTGGTCGTAGTAATCCTGGGCATCCTGCTCGGTGACCTTGATGTTCTTGCCAAGGTTCGCGGCATCGAGCAGCAGATAGTCGACCTTGACCGTCTCGTCGTTCATGAAGCGAGCACTGTTGGCCTTGTAGAACTGCTCCACCTCGGCATCGCTCACCTCGATCCCGTCCACATAGGCGGAAGCGGCCAGACGGATCAGGCGCAGGTCACGGGTCTGGTTGTAGAGACGATCCAGTTGCTCGGCTTCACCCTTGAGGGCGAACTCCGATCCCAGCACGGCGCCCATCAATTGCTGGCGCACCATGTCCTGGCGCAGGGAGTCGCGGAACATCTCGGGGGTCATGCCGGCACGGCGAATGAGCTGCAGGTAGCGGTCATTGCTGAACTTGCCGTTCTCGGCAAACTCGGGCATGGCGACGATGGCCTGCTTGATTTGCTCATCGCTGACGCGCAGACCCAGGGAGCGAGCCTTGTCATCGATCAGCGCCTGATCGATCAGACGGTCCAGCACGCCACGGCGGAACTGTTTCATGTAATCGGGATTGGCGGCCAGCTGGTTGAAGGCCTCACCCATTTGGGATTCCATGCGGGCCCGCTCATTGCGGTAGGCATTCTCCAGTGCGGGGGCACTGATGTCATTGCCGTTGACGGTGGCGGGGGCGGTACGTGCCGGGCCATTGAGGTAGCTGCCTACGCCGGCCAAGGCAAAGGAGAGGATGATCAGGCCCAAGATAACCTTGGCTACCTTGCCCTGCGCCCCTTCGCGTAGTTTATCCAACATCATGTTTGTACTTATGCTCCCGAACTCGATGGGCGTAAATAATGAAAAGGCGCACCGATTGCGATGCGCCTTGGTCAAGCAGTATGAGGGAGAGCCCTCTCACTTGTCTGGTCAGAGACCAAGGACGGTGCCGATAGATATCAGCGACCGGCTTAGTTGACCGCGTCTTTCAGGGCCTTGCCGGCTTTGAAGGCAGGAACTTTACCGGCAGCGATTTCGATGGTCGCACCAGTTTGCGGGTTGCGGCCGGAACGGGCTGCACGCTCGCGAACGGCGAAAGTACCGAAACCAACCAGAGCAACCTGGTCACCCTCTTTCAGGGCTTCGCCCACGGCATCGATGAAGGCATCCAGCGCACGACCAGCGGCAGCTTTGGAGATATCAGCACCGTCTGCAATCTTGTCAATCAGTTGAGATTTATTCACTCTTATATTCCCCTTTTATCGAACATCGCTGCGGCGCTGATTTCCCTGGCCACAACAAGTGGAGGTTTTATAACAAGCCTCCTGATCAGTTGCAAGTGACAATCTGGCGCAAACCCGCGCCACATCACGCATTGCGACTCATCATGAGTACCCGATCGGTGGTCAAGGCTACTTCCGTTGTCCGGTGCATGCAAGCTTTAACCACCCCCCGAATGCGCCAAATTTGCGGCGCATCAACATTTACACGACAGAAACGCGTTCGAAACCTTGCGGATTGTCCTGCAACGCCAGTGCAAGCACCTCATCAATCCAGCGAACCGGATAGATTTCAAGATCTTGTTTGACGTTGGCCGGGATCTCCTCGAGGTCACGTTCGTTCTCTTTCGGGATCAGCACACGCTTGATGCCACCACGGTGGGCCGCCAGCAGTTTCTCCTTGAGACCACCGATGGGCAACACCTCGCCACGCAGGGTGATTTCACCCGTCATGGCCACGTCGGCACGCACCGGGTTGCCGGTGAGGCTGGAGACCAGGGCGGTACACATGGCGATACCGGCGCTCGGGCCGTCTTTCGGGGTCGCCCCTTCCGGCACGTGCACGTGGATGTCGCGCTTCTCGTAGAAGTCGCCGTTGATACGCAGCTTCTCGGCACGGGCTCGCACCACTGTCATGGCCGCCTGGATGGACTCCTGCATCACGTCACCGAGGGAACCGGTGTAAGTGAGCTTGCCCTTGCCCGGCATGTTGGTGGTCTCGATGGTGAGCAGATCGCCCCCCACTTCGGTCCACGCCAGCCCGCACACCTGACCAATCTGGTTCTGGTCGGTGGCCTTGCCATAGTCAAAGCGCTGTACCCCCAGGAACTCCTTGAGGTTCTCCTGGTTGACCTGAACATGCTTGATGCTCTTGTCCAGCAGGATGCGTTTGACTGCCTTGCGACAGATTTTGGAGATTTCACGCTCCAGGCTGCGCACACCCGCCTCGCGGGTGTAGTAGCGAATCACCCCGATCAGCGCCGAATCCTCGATGGTGATCTCGGAAGGCTTCAGGCCGTTGCGCTGGATCTGCTTGGCCACCAGGTGCTGCTTGGCAATGTTGAGCTTCTCGTCCTCGGTGTAACCGGACAGACGGATCACTTCCATCCGGTCCAGCAGCGGACCCGGTATGTTCATGGAGTTGGAGGTGGCCACGAACATCACGTCCGACAGGTCATAATCCACTTCCAGATAGTGATCGTTGAAGCTGCTGTTCTGCTCGGGATCCAGCACCTCCAGCAGGGCGGAAGCGGGATCGCCACGCATGTCCGAGCTCATCTTGTCGATTTCGTCGAGCAGGAACAGCGGGTTCTTCACGCCGACTTTCGCCATCTTCTGGATGAGCTTGCCGGGCATGGAGCCGATGTAGGTACGGCGGTGACCACGGATCTCCGCCTCGTCACGCACCCCACCCAGGGCCATGCGCACATACTTGCGGCCGGTGGCCTTGGCGATGGACTGGCCCAGGGAAGTCTTGCCCACCCCGGGAGGCCCGACCAGGCAGAGGATGGGGCCCTTGAGCTTGTTCACACGCGCCTGCACTGCCAGGTATTCGAGGATGCGATCCTTGACCTTGTCCAGGCCATAGTGATCCGCATCCAGCACCTCCTGGGCCTTGCCCAGGTCTTTCTTGACCTTGGAGCGGGCCTTCCAGGGCACCTGCACCATCCAGTCCACATAGCTGCGCACCACGGTGGCTTCCGCCGACATGGGGGACATCATCTTGAGCTTGGCGAGCTCGGCCTGGGCCTTCTCGCGGGCATCCTCCGGCATCCCGGCCTCTTCAATCTTGCGATTGAGGGCTTCGAATTCATCCGGGCAGTCTTCCAGCTCACCCAGCTCTTTCTGGATGGCCTTCATCTGCTCGTTGAGGTAATACTCCCGCTGGCTCTTCTCCATCTGCTTCTTGACCCGAGAGCGGATGCGTTTCTCGACCTGCAACAGGTCGATCTCCGACTCCATCATGGCCATCAGAAACTCGATGCGCTCGGACACGGAGGCGATTTCCAGCACCTTCTGCTTGTCTTCGAGCTTGAGCGGCATGTGGGCAGCCATGGTATCGGCCAGGCGCGCCGCATCGTCAATCGCCGAAATCGAGGTGAGTACCTCGGGCGGGATCTTCTTGTTGAGCTTGATGTAACCTTCGAACTGGCCGATGGCAGAGCGCACCAGCACGTCCTGATCCTTCTCCTCGATGGGGGCGGACGCGATGTACTGGGCCTCCCCGACAAAGAAGTCGCGATCGTCGATCATCCGCTCAAGGCGGGCACGCTGGCCCCCCTCCACCAGCACCTTGACGGTGCCGTCCGGCAGCTTGAGCATCTGCAGAATATTGGCCACTGTCCCGACGGAGAAAATTTCCTCCACCGTCGGTTCGTCAGTCGACGCATCCTTCTGGGCCACCAGCAGGACTTTCTTGTCCTGCTCCATGGCCGCTTCCAGACAGCGAATGGATTTTTCCCGCCCCACAAAGAGTGGAATGACCATGTGGGGATAGACCACCACGTCACGAAGAGGCAGGACGGGAATCTCGATGCGTTCTGAACGCTCTAGGTTCATATATGTCCTCTCGGCTTGTTATACCGTTGGCAAAGGCTTGGCTGAGTATATGGGGGCGCAAAGATGAGATTCAATCGCCTTGGCCGTAAAAAGCATGAAAGGGGCAAAAAGCCCCTTTATGTGATTAAAAATCAGACAGTTACTCTGAGGCTGCGGCCTGAGTCTCGGGATTGTCGTAGATCATCAGGGGCGCGGAGTCTCCCTTGATCACCGTCTCGTCGATCACCACCTTGCTGACCCCTTTCAGGGAGGGCAGGTCATACATGGTGTCGAGCAGTACGGCCTCGACAATGGAACGCAGACCCCGGGCACCGGTTTTGCGCTCCATGGCCTTGCGGGCAATGGCATTGAGCGCGTCGTCACGAAACTCCAGCTCCACCTCTTCCAGGGCGAACAGCGCGGCATACTGCTTGGTCAGCGCGTTTTTCGGCTCTTTCAGGATCTGGATGAGGGCAGCCTCGTCAAGCTCGGTCAGGGTCGCGACCACCGGCAGACGGCCGATGAACTCGGGGATGAGACCGTACTTGATGAGATCTTCCGGCTCCACCTTGGCAAAGTTCTCGCTCAGGGTTGCCTTGGCATTCTTGGATTTCACCTCGGCGCCAAAACCGATGCCGGTGCCCTTGACGGAGCGCTGCTCGATCACCTTGTCCAGCCCCGCGAAAGCACCACCACAGATGAAGAGGATCTTGGAGGTGTCGACCTGCAAAAACTCCTGCTGCGGGTGCTTGCGACCGCCCTGGGGCGGCACGGAGGCGATGGTGCCTTCGATCAGTTTCAGCAGTGCCTGCTGCACCCCTTCCCCGGAGACGTCGCGGGTGATGGAGGGGTTGTCCGACTTGCGGGAGATCTTGTCGATCTCGTCGATGTAGACGATACCGCGCTGGGCCTTCTCCACGTCGTAGTCACACTTTTGCAGCAACTTCTGGATGATGTTCTCCACGTCCTCGCCCACGTAACCGGCTTCGGTCAGGGTGGTGGCATCGGCCATGGTGAAGGGCACATCCAGCAGACGAGCCAGGGTCTCGGCCAGCAGAGTCTTGCCGCTGCCGGTGGGGCCAATCAGCAGGATGTTGGATTTGCCCAGCTCCACGCCACCGGACTCGCTGCCGCTGCGAAGACGCTTGTAGTGGTTGTAGACAGCCACTGCCAGCACCTTCTTGGCGTACTCCTGACCGATCACGTAGTCGTCCAGATGGGCGCGGATTTCATGAGGGGTCGGCAGCTCGCTACCATCGCGCTTGGGAGAGATCTCGCGGATCTCTTCGCGGATGATGTCGTTGCACAGCTCGACACACTCATCACATACGTAGACGGAAGGGCCAGCGATCAGCTTGCGCACTTCATGCTGGCTTTTGCCGCAGAAAGAGCAATACAGCAGCTTGTCGCCCTCACCCTTGCGTTTCTCTGTCATTCAGCGACCTCGTTTTATCAATAGAGGATGGATCGTCCTGCTGAGTTTACAACAGGACGGGGTACCCTGCTCAGCCGCGCTGGCTCAGGATGCCGTCAACCAGACCATAGGCAACGGCCTGCTCGGCGGACATGAAGTTGTCACGGTCGGTGTCGCGCTCGATGGTGGCCATGTCCTGACCGGTATGGAACGCCAGACGATCGTTCAGGGTATTCTTGATTTTCAGGATCTCCTGGGCATGGATCTGGATGTCAGAAGCCTGCCCCTGGAAGCCGCCCAGCGGCTGGTGGATCATCACTCGGGCATTGGGCAGGCAGAAACGCTTGCCTTTGGCGCCACCGGCCAGCAGGAAGGCCCCCATGGAGCAGGCCTGCCCCATGCAGACGGTGCTCACGTCCGGCTTGATGAACTGCATGGTGTCATAAATGGACATACCCGCAGTGACGGCGCCACCCGGCGAGTTGATGTAGATGCTGATGTCCTGATCCGGGTTCTCGGACTCCAGGAACAGCAGTTGGGCCACCACCAGGTTCGCCATGTGATCCTCGACCTGACCGGTCAGGAAGATCACCCGCTCTTTCAGCAGACGGGAATAGATGTCGTAGGAACGCTCCCCTTTCGCGGTTTGCTCTACCACCATCGGGATGAGCGCATTGCGTGGGGATTCAGTCACATCGTTATAGTTCTTGTACATAAGGCATTGTCCCTAAAATAAAATGGCCCGAGTGGAGATCACACGAGCCATTATACTTAACAGTTTTGACCTTAAGTCAAATGTTCTTAGGCAGCGGCACCGGACTTGTTGATCACTTCGTCGAAGGCAACTTCTTTCTCGGTGACTTGCGCCTTGGACAGGATCAGATCGATGGCTTGATCTTCAATGGCCAGGTTGCGCACGCCGTTCAGCATCTGCTCGTTCTGCTGATAGTACTCGATCACTTCTTTCGGATCTTCGTAGGCAGTGGCCATGGACTCGATGATGCTGGTCACACGGGCGTCGTCAGCCTTGATCTCGTTGGTGCGGATGACGTCACCCAGCAGCAGACCAACGCGGACACGGCGCTCGGCCTGGGCCTGGAACAGCTCGGCCGGCAGCTCGGGGGCGTTGCCGCCCTGGAAGCCACCGAAGCGCTGCAGAGCCTGCTGACGCAGGGTGTCGATTTCCTGGGCAACAGCAGCCTTCGGCAGATCGATCTGGTTGGCTTCAACCAGGCCGTTCAGTACCTGCTCTTTCACGCTGTTTTTCAGGGCCTGGGCCAGTTCGCGCTCCATGTTCTTGCGCACTTCAGCCTTCAGCTCTTCAACGCTGCCGCTCTCGATGCCGAAACGCTTGACGAACTCTTCGGTCAGCTCGGGCAGCACTTGCTCTTCAACCTTGTGCAGCTTGGAGGCAAACTTGGCAGCCTTGCCCTTCAGGGCTTCGGCGTGGTAGTCAGCCGGGAAAGTCACCTCGATGGTGAACTCGTCGCCCGCTTTCTTGCCCAGGATGGCGTCTTCGAAGCCCGGGATCATGCGGCCAGCGCCCAGTTCCAGGGTGAAGCCTTCAGCCTTGCCACCGTCGAACTCTTCACCGTCGATGGAACCGACGAAGTCCATGGTCACACGCATGCCGTTGGCGGCAGCCACAGCGGCTTCAGTCCAGGTGGCGTGCTGCTTGCGCAGGGTGTCGATCATGTTTTCCAGGTCGCTGTCCTTAACGGTGGCAACCGGCTTCTCGACCTTGATGCTCTCCAGACCGGCAACTTCGAACTCCGGATACACTTCGAAAGTGGCGGTGAACTCGAAATCCTGACCTTCTTTGATCTCTTTCGGATCCATGGTCGGGGCGCCAGCCGGGCTCAGTTTGTTCTCGATGATGGCCTTGATGAAGTTGTTCTGCATCATTTCATCGGCAACGCGGGCGTGAGCCATGGCACCGAACATCTTCTTGATGATGGCAACCGGAGCCTTGCCAGGACGGAAACCGTCGATGCGACGGGTTTTGGCCAGGCCATTCAATTCTTTGCGCACGGCGGCGTCAACGGTAGCGGCCGGTACAGTGATGGTAAGACGGCGTTCCAGACCCTGGGTTGTCTCTACAGAAACTTGCATTCTTTTACCTCGTTCAACTCAGCACTGCGTGCTGACCCTTTATTGCCCCCGGGCAAGCCCGGAGTCTTCCTGTTTATAAAGACAACGACTGTCTTTGTGATGAGAAAATATGACGCGACATTATAGCGGCGTGCAGTGGTCGCGTCGAGCCGCACATCCCCCATCCGGGGCACAGACAGCACAATTTGCGCAAGACTTTCTCCTATATGGGGAAGCCTTGCACCGAGTTCAAGCATTCCATCCGCAATAATTTGCACTGGCTCACTCTTTTTCACGGCGAACGGGCCATTTTGATCGCCATCCGCCGCCAATCAGGCACAAAAATGGCGTGCTGCGACCCAAATTGTCCACCTTCTCGCCTGCGCCATTGCGTCCCCCGGCAGGGCTCGCTATGGTGACAACCAATTTACGTGCTGCTGGAGTCACCCACATGTCCTTTTTCCGCTTCTTGTTCAATCTGTTCTGGTTCGTGCTGGGAGGCGTCTTCATGGGGCTGGCCTGGTGGCTGGCGGGGCTGCTCTGCTTCATCTCCCTCATCGGGATCCCCTGGGGACGCGCCTGCTTCGTCATCGGCACTTTCACCTTCTTCCCGTTTGGCAAGCAGGCGGTGAGCCGCAAGAGCATGACGGGCCAGAGCGACATCGGCACCGGTGCCCTGGGGCTGATTGGCAACATTCTCTGGTTTGTGCTCATCGGGGTCTGGCTGGCCATCGGCCACATTGCCTCGGCGCTGGCCTGTTTCGTCACCATCGTCGGCATCCCGTTCGGCATCCAGCACCTCAAGCTGGCCCTCATCAGCCTTGCCCCCATCGGCCAGATGATAGTGACCAACCACGAGGCCGAATCGGGCCGCTACATCCGCTGACAGCCCATCTCAGACTATCCTTGCGGGTGGAAAAAAGGGCAGACTAGGGTCTGCCCTTTTTCATTGCCCCATTCGAGGTCTTTCATGCTGCCCAGCCATTTTTTTGCCAACCTCGCCCGTATGCGCCTCATCTACCGCTGGCCCCTGATGCGCAACATCCAGCCCGAAAACATCGCCGAGCACAGCTTGCAGGTTGCCATGGTGGCCCACGCCCTCGGCCTTATCAGCAATCGCCTGTTCGGCGCTCAGGTGGATGCAGACCGGGCCGCCGTCATGGCCCTCTACCACGACAGCAGCGAGGTGCTGACCGGGGATCTGCCCACCCCGGTCAAGTACTTCAATCCCGAAATCGCCCGCGAATACAAGAAGATTGAGCTTGCCGCCGAGCAGCGCCTGCTGGGCATGTTGCCGCCTGAGCTGGTAGAGGACTTTCGCCCCCTGCTCGACTCCGGCGCCCAGGACGAGGCCCTCACCAGCCTGGTGAAGGATGCAGACACCCTCTGCGCCTACACCAAGTGTCTGGAGGAGCTGAGCGTCGGCAACCGGGAGTTCGAGCCCGCGCGAAAGCGCCTCGAGCAGATGCTGGACGCCAGGATGAACCCCGCCATGCGCTACTTCATCGATGTCTTCGTGGGGAGTTTTTCACTGCCTCTCGATGAGTTGAATGCCCATTGATGCCATCAACACGGCACCGGGCATCATCTCCTCCTGCGTATTGCCCCGATAACCGCCACGTCGGGGGTTTCCCCACAAAAGAGTGACAATAAAAAGGGCCCCGCAGGGCCCTTTATCACATCCATGGGCATCAATGCCCCAGTTCCCGGGACGGCACCAGGCCGCTCGCCCGCCAGGCAGGATAGAGGGTCGCCACCAGGCTCATCAGGATGGCGGCGCCGGTCACGATGAGCAAGTCCTGCATGTGCAGCTCGGTCGGCAGGAAGTCGATGAAGTAGATGTCGGGATTCAGGAAACGGTGCCCGATAACCCCTTCGATGGCGCTCAGGATCTGGGTCAGCTTGCTGGAGAGCAGACCGCCAAGCAGGGCGCCGAGCAAGGCTCCCGCCACCCCGTTCACCATCCCCTGGATGACGAAGGTAAGCCGGATCTGGCCCGGGCTCGCCCCCATGGTCTTCAAGATGGCAATCTCGCTGCGCTTCTCATTCACCGCCATCACCAGAGTAGAGACGATGTTGAAGCAGGCCACCGCCACCACCATCAGCATCACCACGTACATCACGGTGCGCACCATCTGGATGTCCTGATAGAGATAACCCTGACGGCTCATCCAGCTACTGATATAGACGTAGTGCGGGAATTTCTGGGCCGCCGCCACCGTGATGGACTGGGCCTTGAGCACGTCGTTCACCTTGAGGCTGAACCCCTCCACCGCGCTGCCCATGCCGGTGATGGCCTGGGCGTCCGCCAGGTGCATGAAGCCGAGCAGGCCGTCGAGCTGGCCGCCGATCTCGAGCAGCCCCACCACGGTGAGCGCCTCCCGTTTCGGGTTCTTGATGCCGGCGGCATCACCCGCCTGGGGCAGCAGCAGGGTGACGGTGTCCCCTGTCTTGACCCCCAGCTTGTCGGCGATGATCTTGCCGAGGATGACCCCGTGTTCACCCGCCTGCAGCTCGCGAAGGCCCCGACCCGTCATGAAGTTGCCCGCATCGGAGAGATTGGCTTCCAGCTCCGGCAGCACCGCACGCAGCTGGACCCCCTTGAGGGCGGAGCCGTGCTCCAGCAGGCCGTCCAGGCGAATGACGGGGGCAGCCGCCTCCACCCCGGGCTGAGCCAGCAGGTAGTCCCTGAGCCGCGGCCAGTCAGGCAGTAGCGCCTCCATGCCGATGAGCTCGCCGTGGGGGACCACGGAGAGCACCCGGTTCTTGAGCTCCCGCTCGAACCCGTTCATGGCGGAGAGGCCAAGAATGAGGGCCATCACCCCGAGGGCGATGCCGATGAGGGAGGAGGCCGAAATGAAGGCGATGAAGCCGTTGCGACGGCGGGAGCGGCTGTAACGCAGGCCCAGGAACAGGGGCAGCGGCTTGAACATCAGGCGACCTCCGCCATGATGCCGCTCACCAGGGTGACCCGGCGGTGGAGCTTGGCCGCCAGGCTCAAGTCATGGGTCACCACCACGAACGCGGTGCCAAGCTCGCGATTGAGCTCGCACAAGAGCTCATAGACGGCGGTGGCGCTGGCGTGATCCAGGTTGCCGGTGGGCTCATCCGCCAGCACCAGGCTGGGTTCGTTGACCAGGGCTCGGGCGATGGCCACCCGCTGGCGCTCGCCACCGGAGAGCTCGGACGGTCTGTGGTTGAGACGGTGGGAGAGCCCCACCCGCCCCAGCATCTTGCTCGCCTTCTCGGTGGCGCTGGCCACCGACTCACCGGCGATCAGCAGCGGCATGGCCGCATTTTCCAGTGCGCTGAATTCCGAGAGCAGGTGGTGGAACTGGTAAACGAAACCCAGCTCCTGGTTGCGAAACCTCGCCTGGGTGCGGCTGTCCCAGCCATGGATGTCCTGCCCCTTGAACAGCACGGCGCCGCTGGAGGGGTTGTCCAGCGCCCCCATCAGGTGCAGCAGGGTGGTCTTGCCGGAGCCCGAGCTCCCCACCACCGCCAGCATCTCCCCGGGGGCAACGTCCAGCTCGATCCCCTTGAGTACCTGGGTCTCCAGATTGCCCTCTTTGTAGACATGATTGAGGGCCTGGCAGCGCAGCAGCGGCTCGCAGGAGACGGATTGATTCATAACGGGGGCTCCACTTGCACCAGTAACAACAGAAGATGAATTATTCATAACGCAGCGCCTCCGCCGGTTTGACCCGGGCCGCGCGGGAGGCCGGGTAGAGGGTGGCACTGAAGCTGAGCAGCACGGCGCCCAGCAAAATGGTCATGACCTGGGCCGGCTCGACGATGACCGGTAGACCGCTGCCCCCCGCCGCCATATAGAGGTTGAGCCCAAGGGCATTGAGCAGAGGATTGAGGCCGAAGCAGAGCGCCAGCCCCGCCAGCCCCCCGAACAGGGCGCCGATGACGCCGCTCGACGCCCCCAGCACCATGAAGATCTTGACGATGCCGGATTCGCTCATGCCCATGGTACGCAGGATGGCCACCTCCCCTTCCTTGTCGGTGACCACCATCACCAGGGCGGAGAGGATGTTGAAGGTGGCGACCGCGATGATCAGCACCAGCATCAGCCCCATCATCCGTTTTTCCATGGCCACCGCCTGGAACAGCTCGCCGCGCTCGCGGCGCCAGTCCTGCCACTCCAGCCCGTCCGGCAACGCGGTCTTCACCACCTCGTCGGCGGCGAAGGGATCGTCCAGCCAGAGGCGGATGCCGCCCACCTTGTCTGCGGGCAGGCGCAGCATGCGCTGGGCATCCCCCAGGGCAATCAGGGCCACCTGGCTGTCCACGTCGGCGCCGACCCCGAAGATGCCGGAGACGGTGAAAAGACGCTGGGCCGGCACCCGGCCAAAGGGGGTGAAGCGGGTACCTTCGGTCAGGATGAGACGCACCTGGTCGCCGATGGAGACCTTGAGGCGGCTGGCCACCCCCTGCCCCAGCACGATGTGGTATTCACCGGCCTGCAGGCTGTCAAGGCGCCCACCCAGCATCTGGGCGTGCAAGATGTCATCCTTGGGCCAGCGGGCGGGATCAATCCCCTGCACGCTCACACCGGTGAGCTGACCCGGGCTTTGCAGCATGCCTTCGCTGTCGAGCATGGGGGCCGTGGCCACCACGTGGGGCAGGCGGGCCAGATCGGGCAGACCTTCGGGCTCGGCCTCGATGCGTCCAGCCTGATTGGTCACCACCACATGGGGGATCACTCCGAGGATGCGCCCCTTGAGCTGTCCTTCGAACCCGTTCATCACCGAGATCACCACCATCAGGGCGGCGACCCCGATGGCGATGCCAAAGGTGGAGAACAGGGAGATAAAGGAGACGAAGCGGTTACTGCGTCGCGAGCCTGCATAACGCAGGCCGATGGCCAGCGACAGTGGCTGAAAAAGTCCGGTCTTCAAGGATATCTACGTTGCCAACGAAATAAGATACCGGATAATAAAGGGAAACCGTCTATGACAACAAGGGATAGCCTCCATGCAGGAACAGTTCTTCAGCGTCACCCATGCCACGCCGGTCAATGTGATCCCCATGCCGGCCGACTTTCGTCTGCCGACGCTGGAGGCCCTGGAGGCCGAGTTGCCCGAGCCGTTTCGCATCGCCTCCGCCATCACCTCCATCGATCTGGTGAGCAGCCGGCTGCTGCGCAGCCAGAACGAGTCCATGCACGATCTGGTGGAGATCATCAACCAGCAGTCCCGCAAGATCGACATGATCATGGGCTATGTGCTGGCGGCCCAGGATCACCCCGAGCACCGCTTCCACACCCTGCGCTTTGGCGCCGGGCAGCTCACATACCTGCACCCCCACCAGGGGCACGGGGAGGTCCCCGCCCTGCACCAGATCGTGCGGCTCAAGATCTTCCTGCGGGAAGAGGCCTCCGCCGTCTACTGCTACGGCGAGGTCGTGCAGCGGGACGCCGGAGAGCACGGCACCCACGTGGTGCTCGACTACGTGCGCATCCGCGAGGATGACCGGGAGCTGCTGGTGCGCGCCAGCCTGCATGTGCAGTCGAAACAGCTCAAGCTGCGTGCCCAGGAACGTCAGCGCTAACCCAGGTCCATGTCAAAAGAACGCCAACAGTAAAAGACTCCGATGATGCCAATGACCCTCCCCGCCTTGCCCGCCAAAGCGGGCCAGAAGACAACGTTCGGCCAGCTGGTCGGCAGCAGCCTGGCTCTGGTTGCCGCCCGCCTCACCCGGGAAGCCCGAAGACCCGTCCTGCTGGTCACCGCCGATACCCCGAGCGCCCTGCGCCTTGAACAGGAACTGGGGTTCCTGCTGGCGGATCAGGATTGCCCGGTGCTGCTGTTCCCGGACTGGGAGACCCTGCCCTACGACAGCTTCTCTCCCCACCAGGACATCATCTCCCAGCGCCTCGAGACCCTCTACCAGTTGCCGCAGATGCGCCACGGCGTGCTCATCGTGCCCATCTCCACCCTGATGCTGCGAACGGCGCCCCAGGCTTATCTCGACAAATACAGCCTGATGGTCACAAGCGGCCAGCGCCTCAATCTGCAGCAGCTGCGCGGGCGTCTGGCGCAGGCGGGCTACGTGGCGGTGGAACAGGTGCTGGAGCACGGCGAATTCGCCGCCCGCGGCTCCCTGCTGGATCTCTTCCCCATGGGGAGCAGCCGCCCCTATCGCATTGATTTTTTCGACGACGAGGTGGACTCCATCCGCCCGTTCGACCCCGAGACCCAGCGCTCCAGCGAGCCGGTGAAGTCGGTGAGCCTCCTGCCCGCACGGGAATTTCCCACCGACGAGGGGGCCATCGAGCTGTTTCGTGGCCAGTATCGCGAACAGTTCGAGATCTCCCGCGCCGAGGGCTCCGTCTATCAGGAGGTGAGCAAGGGGCGCTGGCCCGCCGGCATCGAATACTACCTGCCGCTCTTCTTCAACCAGACCGCCAGCCTGTTTGACTACCTGCCAGGCAACACCCTGCTGCTCACCGTGGGGGAGATCTACCCCGCGGCCCAGCGCTTCTGGAACGACATCGGCCAGCGCTATGAAGACAGGCGCTGGGACAACACCCGTCCCCTGCTGCCGCCCCAGCAGATCTATCTGCCGGTGGAACAGCTCTTCGCCGCCCTCGGGGACTATGGCGCCGTGCGTCTGCAGGAGGCGACCGTTGACGGCGGAGCGGGTCAGCAGGATCTGCCCCTCGCCCCCCTGCCGGATCTGCAGCTCGACCACAGCAAGGAGCAGCCCCTGCTGGCCCTTGACGGCTTCCTGCAAGGCTTTGCCGGGCGCACCCTGTTTGCGGTGGAGTCCGAGGGGCGGCGCGAGGGGCTCGGGGATCTGCTCGCACGGATCAACCTGCAACCCCGGGAGTTTGCCTCCCTCGACGCCTTCCTCTCGAGCGATGCGCGCCACGGGCTGCTGGTCTGCCCCCTGGAGCGGGGCTTCCTGCTGCAAGAGCCCGGCCAGACGCCCCTTGCCCTCATCACCGAGGCCGAGCTGCTCGGCGGCAAGATCCGCAGCAAGCGCCAGCGGGACAAGAGCAAGAACCTAAGCTCGGATGCGGTGATCCGCAACCTGGGCGAGCTGACCCAGGGCCAGCCGGTGGTGCACCTGGATCACGGGGTCGGTCGCTACCTGGGGCTCGAGACCATCGATGCCGGCGGCCTGCCCACCGAGTTTCTGACCCTGGAATACGCCGGCGGCGACAAGCTGTTCGTGCCGGTCACCAGTTTGCACTTGATCAGCCGCTACACCGGCTCGGACAACCCGCCCAGCCACAAGCTCGGCGGCGAGGCCTGGGTCAAGGCGCGGCGCAAGGCGGCGGAGAAGGTGCGGGACGTGGCGGCCGAGCTGCTGGATGTCTATGCCATGCGGGCAGCCCGTCACGGCTTTGCCTTCAAACACGACCGGGAGGCCTACCGCCAGTTTGCCGCGAGCTTCCCGTTCGAGGAGACCGAGGATCAGCTCAATGCCATCAACGCCGTGCTCGGCGACATGTGCCAGGCCAAGAGCATGGACCGCCTGGTGTGCGGCGACGTGGGCTTTGGCAAGACCGAAGTGGCGATGCGGGCGGCCTTTGTGGCCGTGCACGGCGGCAAGCAGGTGGCCGTGCTGGTGCCCACCACCCTCCTGGCCCAGCAGCACTACGACAACTTCCGCGACCGCTTCGCCAACTGGCCGGTGCGGGTGGAGGTGCTGAGCCGCTTCCGCTCCGCCAAGGAGCAGAGCGCCGTGATGAAGGAGATGGCCGAGGGCAAGGTGGACATCATCATCGGCACCCACAAGCTGCTCGGCGCCGAGCTCACCTTCAAGGATCTGGGCCTGCTCATCGTCGACGAGGAGCACCGCTTCGGGGTGCGCCAGAAGGAGAAGATCAAGGCGCTGCGCGCCGACGTGGATATCCTCACCCTCACCGCGACCCCCATTCCCCGCACCCTCAACATGGCCATGTCCGGCATGCGGGATCTCTCCATCATCGCCACCCCGCCCGCCAAGCGGCTCGCCATCAAGACCTTCGTGCGCCAGCACGAACCTGCGGTGGTGCGCGAGGCGGTACTGCGGGAATTGAAGCGTGGCGGCCAGGTCTACTACCTGCACAACGACGTGGAGAGCATCGAGAAGTGCGCCGCCGATCTTGCCGAGCTGGTGCCGGAGGCGCGCATCGGCATCGCCCACGGCCAGATGCGCGAGCGGGAGCTCGAGCGGGTGATGTCGGACTTCTACCACCAGCGCTTCAACCTGCTGGTGTGCACCACCATCATCGAAACCGGCATCGACGTGCCGAGCGCCAACACCATCATCATGGACCGGGCGGATCATCTCGGTCTGGCCCAGCTGCACCAGCTGCGGGGCCGGGTCGGTCGCTCCCACCACCAGGCCTATGCCTACCTGCTCACCCCCCATCCCAAGCTGATGACCAAGGATGCGGCCAAGCGGCTGGAGGCCATTGCGTCCCTCGAAGATCTCGGCGCCGGCTTTGCGCTCGCCACCCACGATCTGGAGATCCGGGGCGCGGGCGAGCTGCTCGGCGACGATCAGAGCGGCCAGATCGAATCGGTGGGCTTCACCCTCTATATGGAGATGCTGGAGCAAGCGGTGGAGGCGCTCAAACATGGCAAGGAACCGTCGCTCGAGCAGCTCATGAGCCAGCATACCGAGGTGGAGCTGCGTCTGCCCGCCTTGCTCCCTGACGACTACATCCCGGACGTCAACATGCGCCTCTCCATGTACAAGCGCATCGCCAGTGCCGCCGATGAGCAGGAGCTGCGGGAGCTCAAAGTGGAGCTCATCGATCGCTTCGGCCTCTTGCCGGAGCCGACCAAGACGCTGATGGAGCTGGCCGCCTTCCGCCAGCGCGCCACGGCGCTGGGTATTCGCCGGGTGGAGATGAGCGAGCGCGGCGGCTATCTGGACTTTACCCAGGAAACCCGCGTCAACCCGGCCTATCTGGTCAAGCTGCTCTCCGAGCAGCCGCGCATCTACAAGATGGACGGACCGACCCGGCTGCGCTTCCAGGTGCCGACCCAGGACAGGGCCATGCGCCTCAAACTGGTGGACGGCCTGCTGGCGGATCTCGCCCGCCATGCCACCCCCTGAGGGAAAGCATGACGTCAGCAGGGCGCGACCTGCCGCCTATAACAACGGGAGCCCCAGGGCTCCCGTTTCGTTGCTGGCAAGGGGCGGCATCTCGCCCCCGGCCCGCCTTCTTGCCTCTCGATGCCTCGGTTCGCCCTCCTGGCTACACCATTTTACCGCCTAATCCATCTATTAATGCGATGCATTGAGTCATAACCCATCTGAAAAACAGATGGATGTGGGGATGATTGTGGGAAACACACGGGCTCATCGCGCCTCGATAGCCCCGCAGATGGCCCGTGCCGTATTTATCCCGCCCACGTATCCAGACCAGGCATCCCGGCAAGGGGCCACCAGCCATTGCACCGCGACAACCGAAGCGTCGCGTCAGTCCGTCAGCCCGTCAGTCCGTCAGTCCGTCAGCCCGTCAGCCCGTCAGTCCGTCAGTCCGTCAGTCCGTCAGCCCGTCAGTCCGTCAGTCCGTCAGTCCGTCAGTCCGTCAGTCCGTCAGTCCGTCAGTCCGTCAGTCCGTCAGCATATCAACCTGGCTACACCCGCCTGCACGCCAATAAAAACGGGAGCCTTGACGGCTCCCGTGACGAAGGTACGCTGGCCCGGGCTTAGCCCTGGTTGGCCGGATCCTCGTGAGCGGAGAACTCCCGCATGAAGGCCTCGGCCCGCTCCACCATCCTGGTGGACCCGACGAAGTAGGGGGTGCGCTGGTGCAGGGCGGTAGGCTGGATGTCCATGATGCGGCCAAAGCCATCGGATGCCTTGCCACCGGCCTGCTCCACCAGGAAGGCCATGGGGTTGCACTCATAGAGCAGGCGCAGCTTGCCGTTCGGAGAGTTGGTGCCGGACGGGTAGATGTAGATGCCCCCCTTGAGCAGGTTGCGGTGGAAATCCGACACCAGGGAACCGATGTAGCGGGAGGTATAGGGCCTGTGAGTCGCCTCGTCACGCTCCTGGCAGTATTTCAGGTACTTCTTCACCCCGTCCGGGAACTTGATGTAGTTGCCCTCGTTGATGGAGTAGATCTTGCCCTCCTCCGGAATGCGGATGTTCTCGTGGGAGAGGCAGAAGCAGCCGATGGAGGGGTCATAGGTGAAGCCGTTGACCCCAAAGCCGGTGGTGTAGACCAGCATGGTGGAGGAGCCGTAGACCACGTAGCCCGCCGCGACCTGACGGTGACCCGGCTGCAGGAAGTCTTCCAGGGTGACGCCGGCGCCCGGTTTGCTGACCCGGCGGTAGATGGAGAAGATGGTCCCGACCGAGACGTTGACGTCGATGTTGGAGGAGCCGTCGAGGGGGTCTATCAGCACCACGTACTTGGAGTGACGAGAGAGCTCGGAATCGAAGGAGACGAAGTCCTCCTCCTCCTCAGAGGCCATGCCGCACACCTCGCCACGGGCCTCCAGCGCCGCCTTGAAGCGCTCGTTGGCATAGACGTCCAGCTTCTGCTGCACCTCGCCCTGCACGTTTTCGGCGCCGATGGAGCCGATGATGTCCGCCAGACCCGCCTTGTTGATCTCCCGGTTCACCACCTTGGCGGCCAGGCGGATGGAGCTGAGCAAGGAGGTCAGCTCGCCGGTCGCGGTCGGGTAGTCCGCCTGCTTTTTGACGATGAACTCGCCCATGGTGATCATGTTTCGCATTCTTGTTCCTTTAAGATCGTTTCCGTTGGCCGTTGAAAACGTTTGCAAGTGTCGGCAAAAAAAGTGCCGATCCCCGGCAGCGTTGTTTTGTAACCCAATGTAACGCCTGTTTTTTGTTTTTGCAGCGAATTAAGCCGTTCTTTAAATCGCCAGAAAACCGCGCCAGCACGGGCTTTCGGCGTGAAACAAGGGTGCCATCCGGCATCTTTTGGGGGGTTAATTCGTGACAAGAATGCATCCGGGCCGACGCGGCTGCCCGCCTTGCTCCCCCTGGCGCCCGGCAATGTTGCGCCAGAGGCTCCCCTCTTGAGATCTGCCCCCCAATCCCGCACACTGGCTGCGCTTTGGAAGCAAAAAAACATAAGGATATTCAATGAAAAAGTCGCTTATCGCCGGGGCGGTTGCCGCTCTGCTCACCCTCCCCGTCCTCGCCGCCCAGGTGCCTGAAGGCACCCAGCTTCTGCCAGCCACCCAGCAAGTGTTCGTGCGCAACATCGGCACCGAGCCTGCCTCCATCGATCCCCAGATGGTGGAAGAGAGCGCGGGCAGCGACGTCGTCAACGATCTGTTCGAGGGGCTCTATACCCTGGATGGCAACGGCAAGCTGCAGGCGGCGGGCGCCCTTGGCTACGAGCTCGATGCCACGGGCACCGTCTACACCTTCAAGCTCAGACCCGATGCCAAATGGTCCAACGGCGAGCCGGTGACGGCGGCGGACTACGTCTATGGCTGGCAGCGGGCGGCTGACCCCAAGAACGCCTCCAACTACGCCTGGTTCATCGAGCTGACCGGCGTCGCCAATGCCAGCGACGTGGTGCAGGGCAAGCAGAGCCCGGATGCCCTGGGGATCAAGGCGCTCGATGACTACACCCTGCAGATCACCCTGAAAAACCCGGTCCCCTTCTTCCTCAAGACCCTCTCCCACTACACCACCTTCCCGGCGCCCAAGGCCACCATCGAGAAGTTCGGTCATGAGTGGGTCAAACCGGCCAACATCGTCTCCAACGGCGCCTTCGCCCTCAAGGAGTGGACCCCGAACGAGCGCCTCATCGCCGAGCGCAACCCCCACTACTGGGACAACGAGCACACCGTGCTGAACAAGGTGATCTATCTGGAGATCGTCTCCGATACCGCGGCCTACAACCGCTATCGTGCGAGCGAGCTGCACTACACCACCTATCCCCTGGAGCAGTATCAGCAGATCAAGCGCCAGAGCCCGGAGGAGCTGGTGAGCGCCCCCATGCTCGCCACCTACTACTACGTGTTCAACACCCAGCGCAAACCCTTTGACGACGTCAGGGTGCGCAAGGCACTCTCCCTTGCCATCGACCGGGACACCATCACGGAGAAGATCCTGGGACAGGGGCAGCTCTCCGCCTTCAGCCTGACCCCGCCGAGCGTGGACGGCTTCGAGCTCAAACGCCCCGCCAGCGAGCTGATGAGCAAGGAAGAGCGCATCAAGCAGGCCAAGGCGCTGCTTGGCGAGGCGGGTTACGGCCCTGACAAGCCGCTGACGGTGGACATCCTCTACAACACCAACGAGGGGCACAAGAAGATAGCGCTCGCCATCTCCTCCATGTGGAAGCACAACCTGGGGGTCAAGGCGGAGCTCAACAACATGGAGTGGAAGACCATGGTGTCGGCCCTGAACGAGGGTGACTTCGGGGTGAGCCGCTACTCCTGGAACGGAGACTACAACGATGCCTCCACCTTCCTCGACATCATGACCTCCAGCAGCAGCGCCAACAGCGGCAAGTGGTTCAACAAGGAGTACGACGCCCTCCTGGCCAAGGCCCATGACGCCAAGGACCCCGCCGAGCGCAACCGCCTCTATCAGCAGGCCGAGGTGCTGATCGACGAGGAGGCCCCCATCGCTCCTGTCTACTTCTACGTGAAATCACGGCTGCTCAAACCCAACGTCAAGGGCTACCCCTACCAGAACCCGCAAGACCTGGTCTATGCCAAGGATCTCTATCTGACGGCGCAGTGACGCTGGGCACCGAACCAAAAAGACCGCCTCGAGGGCGGTCTTTTTTTATCCTACTTTTCCTGACAGCCCGCCACCACGAGCCGGGCGCGTCTTCGCACCGTCACGGGCCTCACCAGCAACTGCGCCAGCAGCACCCCCATCAGGGTCATGCCGCCACCGATGAGGTGATAGCTGGTGAGCCGCTCCCCGAGCCAGCTGATGGCAAGGGCGGCCGTCATCACCGGCAACAGGTTCATGAAGATGGCGGTGCGGCTTGCCCCGAGCAGGGCAATGCCCTGCATCCAGAGCCAGGGCGAGAGGGCCGAGGTCGGGATCCCCGCATAGAGGATGAGCCAGAGGGCGCTGCCATCGGGCCAGTGCCCGTCCACCAGCAGATAGAAGGGGGTGAGGAACAGGAGGCTGCACAGCACCTGACCGTAGAGCATGGACCAGTTGTCCAGCCCCAGATCCCAGCGCTTGAGCAGCACGCTGTAGAGCGCATAGGTGGCCGCCGAGAGCAGCATGTAGACGGAACCGATATGGATGCCCTGGGTCAGCAGCCGGGCCGGATCCCCCTGCCCCAACAAAATCGCCAGCCCCAGAATGGAGATGGCGCCTCCCAGCAGCGCCCCCCAGGTGGGCCGCTCGCGCAGCAACCTGATGCTGAGCAGCACCGTCATCAAGGGGGGCAGTCCCATCATCAGGCCAATCTCGGTGGCCCCTAGGGTCTGGGCCGCGTAATAGCCAAAGGTCTGGTTCAAGACCATCCCGAGCAGGGCCAGCACCGCCAGCTTCGAGAAACCGGCCCGCAGCTTGCGGCGCTCGCGCCAGGCCCGGTGAGCCAGAAACGGGGTCAGCACCAGGGCCGCCACCATCCAGCGCGACCAGGCGAGCGCCGCAGGAGACAACACCCCGACCGCCAGCTTGCTGACGATGCCATTGCCGGCCCAGATGGCCATGCAGGAGAAGGGAAACAGGAAGGCAAGGGGCATTGCGATATCCAGAATAAAAAGGCGGGTATTGCGCGCGAGTATAGAGAGG
Organism: Aeromonas sp. QDB14; assembly: GCF_027707845.1. Lineage (NCBI taxonomy): Bacteria > Pseudomonadati > Pseudomonadota > Gammaproteobacteria > Aeromonadales > Aeromonadaceae > Aeromonas > Aeromonas sp. QDB14. Next base: position 24,189 of record NZ_JAPCJD010000064.1, read on the forward strand.
CAATCAGGATAAGCAAGCCTGCCAACGCAGGAAGAAGCGCCATGACGCGAACGGTTGGCGCCGCGCCCAGGCGCCATCAACAATCATGCCCGCACAGGGGCGCAATGCTGTTCACTTAAGCGGAGCCGCATTGCGATTTACCGGAAAACGGGTCTTTGATATCTTCACCGCCCTG
>NZ_JAPCJD010000065.1:0-24293 GCF_027707845.1 Aeromonas sp. QDB14
CCGGAACCAGTGATTGGTTCCGGATTGTCCTACAGCAGAAGGATCGGTCAATGGATCCTTAACTGATCAGCATTGCAGCCAGGCTGGGGTTTGTCGTTTTTCACGTCTGCAAAGGGGGTGAGCCCGGTACGGGCTAGGTTACCCTCTTCCCCACCCCCTTCTCTCGCAAGACGATAAGGGGGCAGATTGGCCGTGGTCAGATAAACTCGTAGGCGTCGCCGAAGATGCGCTCGGGCTCGGCGCCCAGCACCTTGAACTCTTCCCGCGCGGCACCGGCCATCTCGAAGCGGCCCGCCACATAGATGTCGTAGTCATGCAGGCTGACGAAGTCATCCATGATAGCCTTGTGCACCAGCCCGGTCCTGCCGGTCCAGTCGCTCTCGGGCTCCTGCACCACGGGAATGAAGGTCAGCGGCGCGTAGTCGCGCTCCCACTGCTGCATCTGCTCCAGCTCGTAGAGCCAGTGCGCCTGGCGTACCCCCCAGTAGAGGAACACCGGACGCTTGCTGCCACTGCCGATCAGGTATTCCAGGATGGCGCGGGCATAGGAGAAGCCGGTGCCGCCCGCCATCAGGATCAGCGGTCGGGGGGATTCGTCGCGCAGGAACGCTTTGCCGGCGGCCAGCTCGACCTCGATCTCTCCCTGCTCGCGCATGCGGGCCAGCACCTGACCGGCATAGGCATTCTCGGGAGTGGCACCGATCTGCAGCTCCAGCACGCCGGAGCGGGTCGGCGAGTTGGCGATGGAGAAGGGGCGCTTGTCCGAATCGCTCATCACCACCAGCAGATACTGGCCCGGCTTGAAGCTCACCTCCTGCTGCGGCGCCAGCGCCACGTGCCAGATGGTGTCGACATATTCGCGCAGTTCCTCTACGCGGCACTTGATACGTTGCATTCTTGTCCTTGTGAGGGGCCTGCCCGGCCCGCTTCGCTCATGGTTTCACTGTTTTTATGGCGACCAGTTGGTGGTCAGGTCCGTCGAGCATACCCAATTCGGCACGGCAATACCGCACTTTTGCGTCACAATGGCCGCGCCGCATCGGGGATCCCTCAGTCGAGGATCTTCAGCTCGTCCCAGATGGCATCGATCTTCTGCTTTACCGCCTCGTCCTGGACGATGGGCTGCCCCCACTCCCGGTTGCTCTCCCCCGGCCACTTGTTGGTGGCATCCAGCCCCATCTTGGAGCCGAGCCCGGAGACCGGCGAGGCGAAGTCCAGGTAGTCGATGGGGGTGTGCTCGATCAGGGTGGTGTCCCTGGCCGGATCCATCCGGGTGGTGATGGCCCAGATCACGTCCTTCCAGTCCCGGGCGTTGATGTCGTCATCGCAGACGATCACGAACTTGGTGTACATGAACTGGCGCAGGAAGGACCAGACCCCCAGCATCACCCGCTTGGCGTGGCCAGGGTAACGCTTCTTGATGGTCACCACCGCCATCCGGTAGGAGCACCCCTCCGGCGGCAGGTAGAAATCCACGATCTCGGGGAACTGCTTCTGCAACAGCGGCACGAACACCTCGTTGAGCGCCACCCCGAGCACCGCCGGCTCATCGGGCGGACGGCCGGTGTAGGTGCTGTGGTAGATGGCATCCCGGCGCATGGTCATGTGGGTGATGGTGAAGACCGGGAACTCGTCCACTTCGTTGTAGTAGCCGGTGTGATCGCCGTAAGGCCCTTCGGGGGCCATCTCCCCCGGCTCCAGATAGCCTTCCAGCACGATCTCGGCGCTGGCGGGTACTTCCAGATCGCAGCTCAGCGCCTTCACCACCTCGGTACGGCTGCCCCGCAGCAGACCGGCAAAGGCGTATTCGGAGAGGCTGTCCGGCACCGGCGTCACCGCGCCCAGGATGGTCGCCGGATCGGCGCCCAGCGCCACCGCCACCGGGAAGCGTTCGCCCGGGTGGGCCTCCTGCCACTCGCGAAAATCGATGGCGCCGCCCCGATGATCCAGCCAGCGCATGATCAGCTTGTTCTTGCCGATCTTCTGCTGGCGATAGATGCCAAGGTTCTGCCGCTTCTTGTAGGGACCGCGGGTGATGGTCAGACCCCAGGTGACCAGGGGCGCCACATCCCCGGGCCAGCAGTGCTGGATGGGGATCTGATCCAGATCCACCGCGTCCCCTTCCAGCACCACCTGCTGACAGGGGGCCGAAGAGAGCCGCTTGGTCGGCATGTTGAGCACCTGCTTGAAGATGGGCAGCTTCTCCATCAGCTCCTTGAGCCCGCGAGGCGGCTCCGGCTCTTTCAGATAGGAGAGCCAGGTTCCCACCTGGCGCAGGGCGCTGACGTTGGGCTGGCCCATGCCCATGGCAACCCGGTCCGGCGTGCCGAACAGGTTGGTCAACACCGGCATGGTGTAGCCCTTGGGATTCTCAAACAGCAGAGCCGGGCCCCCCGCACGCAGGGTACGGTCGCTGATCTCGGTCATCTCCAGATAGGGGTCTATCTCGCGACTGATGCGCCTGAGCTGTCCGTTTTGTTCCAACTGCGCGATAAAATCACGCAAGTCCTTGTATTTCATGCAAGTACCCCAGCGGGATCAGGTGGTCCCGCATTATAACCCTGGCGGCGTATCCGGTGTACCCGTATCGGACCTCATGACGGACGAGGCGTGTCGCCGCTCCTCAAGCGTCAGCCGGTTTGCCAATTGACCCAGGAGCCTGGGCTCGTCCATCTGCAACAACAGGCCGGCCACCAGCCCGCCATACTGGTGCTTGCCGAGTTCGGCCAGGAGGAACTGCTGGGCCACGTCCGGCAAGGGGGAGAGGCGGCTGAGCTGGTGCAGGGCGGGGACCATCAGGCGGCTGTTCTGGCTGGCGGCGATCAGCAGATCGCTCGCCTCCTGCCCTGAATAAAAGCGGGAAATGGTGTGCAGTGCAGTCAGGCTATCGTGATCCACTGGCTGACGCCACAGCTTGAGGTAGAGTGCCGTCTCCCCGGTCTGTTCGATGAAGTGCAGCAGCAACTGGTTGTCCGGCAGGAAGAGATTGAGGGCGGCAAGCCGCTGCGCCTCCCGACGCAGCACGGATACCGGCTGCCGATCGAGCACCGCCAGCAGGGCCTGCTGCTGCTGTGCCAGCTCGGGATTGCGGCTGTAGTAGACCTGCTTGAAGTCGAAGCGATCCTGCTCCAGCAACTGGCGATAGTTGTCCTGCCAGGCCAGCTGCTGCCAGTGGCTCAGCACCAGCCGGGCCTCGGCGGGGAAGTCGTAGGCGGGTAGCTGCACCAGGAAACCGTCCACCTTCCCTTCCACCAGCCATTGTGGCGCCTTGGCCGCTTGTGCCCGCACCCAGGCCAGCAGCGCCGGGCTGGGTGCGCCCGATGACTTGAGCTCACCCAGCAACTGGAACAACAGGAACTCCCGCTGCCCCACCGACAGGGTCTCAAGCAACGAGTCCATGGCATCAAACTGCCCGAGCGCCATACGGCCGTCCAGGTACGCCCGATGCCCATCCAGTCCCTCGTCCGCCACCAGAGGAGCCTGCAATTGCGGCGGGGAATCGGCATGCACCGGGGCCGCCAGCCACAACCAACCCATCCATATGAACAACACCAGCTTCATGACGTCCCTTTCCTTGTGACATCGAGGCTTCATACTACTAAGCCAGCCGTGAAATAGATAAACAAAAACCGCGACCTGGGCCGCGGTTTTGTCATGGAAGAGGCTGTTACTTCTGTTGACGCTTCATGGAGTCGAAGAACTCGTCGTTGGTCTTGGTCGCAGCCAGCTTGTCGATGAGGAACTCGATGCTGTCGATCTCGCCCATGGGGTGAATGATCTTGCGCAAGATCCACATCTTCTGCAGCTCGTCCGGTGCGGTCAGCAGCTCTTCCTTGCGGGTGCCGGAGCGAGTGATGTCGATGGCCGGGTAGACGCGCTTCTCGGCAATCTTGCGCGAGAGGTGCAGTTCCATGTTGCCGGTACCCTTGAACTCTTCGTAGATGACTTCATCCATCTTGGAGCCGGTATCGATCAGCGCGGTGGCGATGATGGTCAGGCTGCCGCCCTCTTCGACGTTGCGCGCCGCACCGAAGAAACGCTTCGGACGGTGCAGGGCGTTGGCGTCCACACCACCGGTCAGCACCTTGCCGGAAGACGGGATGACGGTGTTGTAGGCGCGGGCCAGACGGGTGATGGAGTCCAGCAGGATCACCACATCCTTCTTGTGCTCGACCAGACGCTTGGCCTTCTCGATCACCATTTCGGCGACCTGGACGTGACGGGAGGCCGGCTCGTCGAAGGTGGAGGCGATGACTTCGCCCTTCACCATCCGCTGCATCTCGGTCACTTCTTCCGGACGCTCGTCAATCAGCAGCACGATCAGCTCACAATCCGGGTGGTTGTAGGCGATGCTCTGGGCGATGTTCTGCAGCAGCATGGTCTTACCGGCCTTGGGCGGTGCAACGATGAGACCGCGCTGGCCCTTGCCGATCGGGGATGCCAGATCCAGTACACGGGCGGTGATGTCTTCGGTGGAACCGTTGCCACGCTCCATGCGCAGACGCTCGTTGGCGTGCAGGGGAGTGAGGTTTTCAAACAGGATCTTGTTGCGGGAGTTTTCCGGACGGTCGTAGTTGACGTCGTTGACCTTGAGCAGGGCGAAATAGCGCTCGCCCTCTTTCGGCGGCCGGATCTTGCCGGAGATGGTGTCGCCGGTACGCAGGTTGAAGCGGCGGATCTGGCTCGGGGAGACATAGATGTCATCCGGACCAGCGAGATAAGAGCCGTCTGCACTGCGCAGGAAACCGAAACCGTCGGTCAGGATTTCCAGCACACCGTCGCCAAAGATATCCTCGCCGCCCTTGGCGTGCGCCTTGAGGATTGCAAAGATAATGTCTTTCTTGTGCGCCCGAGCCAGATTTTCCAACCCCATGGATTCGCCAAGCTGGACCAGCTCGGACACAGGAGTGTTCTTAAGTTCAGTCAGATTCATAGTGGTGAAAGTCTGTAAGCAAGGATTGAAATGAGGAGACAGTCTGCTGGATTGATGCTGATCGGATTTGACTTGCCAGGCTGGTAGTTAAGCAAAGAGTCAGGCAAAAAGGTTAGCAAACGAGCGATAAACTAGCACCAATCAGGGTGAGCGTCTAGGTGATAAAACACAAGGAGCGCATTATTGCAATGCGCTCCTTCTTGATTATTACAGGTTGCCGTCCAGGAACTCTTTCAGTTGGGTCTTGGACAGGGCGCCGACCTTGGTCGCTGCCACTTCACCATTCTTGAACAGCAGCAGGGTCGGGATACCACGAATGCCGTACTTGGGCGGAGTGTCGGCGTTATGATCGATATTCAATTTCGCCACGGTCACGCGACCTTCATATTCCTGAGCAACTTCGTTCAGGATCGGGGCAATCATCTTGCACGGTCCACACCATTCGGCCCAGAAATCGACCAGAACAGGGCTGTCGGCGTTGATTACATCGGCCTCGAAGCTGGCATCGCTCAGCTGAACAATCTTGTCACTCATCTCCAACTCCAGTCAGTAATTAAGGCTTTATTGATGGTTCAACAAAGGCAATAGTTGCCCTATTTGAAATGATCCTGTTTATTATTGCAAGCCTAACCTGATAACCTACCGCCATGAGCAAAACACATCTAACGACCGAAAAATTCGCCCAAATGGGCCTCGAACCCGAAGTTCTGGCTGGTCTGGAATCAAAGGGATTTCACTATTGTACGCCCATCCAGGCACTGTCCCTGCCCCTGCTGGTTGAAGGTCATGACCTCGCCGGTCAGGCTCAGACGGGGACCGGCAAAACCCTGGCTTTCCTGGCGGCGACATTCAACTATTTGCTGACCCATCCGCTGACCAGGCCGCGCCTCGTCAACCAGCCCCGCGCCATCATCATGGCCCCGACCCGGGAGCTGGCCGTCCAGATCTATAACGATGCAGAGAGCATGTCAGCCTCCACCGGGCTCAAGCTCGGTCTCGCCTATGGTGGCGAAGGCTACGACAAGCAGCTGGCCGTGCTGGAACAGGGCGTCGACATCCTGATCGGCACCACCGGCCGCATCATCGACTACTTCAAGTCCAAGGTCATCGATCTCGGCAACATCCAGGTCGTGGTACTGGACGAAGCGGATCGCATGTTCGATCTGGGCTTCATCAAGGACATCCGTTTCCTGTTCCGCCGCATGCCCCCCGCCACCGAGCGTATGAGCATGCTGTTCTCCGCCACCCTCTCCCTGCGGGTGCAGGAGCTAGCCTATGAACACATGAACCACCCGGAACATGTGCAGGTCGAACCGGAACAGATGACCGGCGTGCGGATCAAGGAGGAGCTCTTCTACCCCTCCAACGAAGACAAGATGTTGCTGCTGCTCTCCCTGATGGAAGAGGAGTGGCCCGAGAAAGCCATCGTCTTCGCCAACACCAAGCACGTCTGTGAAGACGTTCATGCGTGGCTGGAGAACGACGGCCACCGCGTCGGCCTGCTGACCGGCGACGTGCCGCAGAAGAAGCGGATGAAGATCCTGGAAGAGTTCACCAAGGGCACCCTGGATATCCTGGTCGCCACCGACGTGGCCGCCCGTGGTCTGCACATCCCCGACGTGACTCACGTCTTCAACTACGACCTGCCCGACGATGCCGAAGACTATGTCCACCGCATCGGTCGTACCGGCCGCGCCGGCAAAAGCGGTCACTCCATCAGCCTGGCCTGTGAAGACTATGCCTTCAACCTGCCGGCCATCGAGGAGTACATCCACCACCCCATCCCGGTCAGCAAGTATGACCGCGAGGCGCTGCTGGATGACGTCACCGCACCAAAACGGGTGTTCCGCAACCGCCAGCCGGTGAACCGCAACATGCGGGATCGCCAGGGCGGTGGCAACAGCAACAACCGTCGTCGTCCCCCCCGCAAGAACTGAGGGATCGGCCAAGTTGCACAACTCGCCTCTCTATGCCGCCATCGACCTCGGCTCCAACAGCTTTCACATGCTGGTGGTGCGCGAGGTCGCCGGTGCCCTGCGCACCGTCACCAAGGTCAAACGCAAGGTACGCCTCGCCGCCGGCCTCGATGCCGATTTTCGCCTCAACCGTGCCGCCATGGAGCGGGGCTGGGATTGTCTGCGCCTCTTCTCCGAGCAGTTGCAGGACATCCCGTCCGACAATATCCGGGTAGTGGGCACCGCCACCCTGCGCCTGGCCACCAACGTCTACGAATTCATCAGCGAAGCGGAACGGGTGCTCAACCACAGCATCGAGATCATCTCGGGCGAGGAAGAAGCCAAGACCATCTATGAAGGTGTCTCCTGGACGTCGGCAGGGGAAGGCAACCGGCTGGTAATCGACATCGGCGGCGCCAGCACCGAGCTGGTGATCGGCGAGCAGAGCGAAGCCAAGCTGCTCAACAGCCTGCACATGGGCTGCGTCACCTGGCTCAACAACCACTTCGGTGATGGCGAGCTCTCCGAGACGCGCTTCAACCAGGCCATTGCCGCCGCCAAGGCGGTACTGGAGAAAGTGGCTGCGGACTACCGTGTCCTCGGCTGGCGCACCTGCGTCGGCGCCTCCGGCACCGTCCAGGCGCTGCAGGAGATCATGCTGGCCCAGGGCAAGAGCGAGCGGGTCACCCTGCCCAAGTTGCAAGAGCTGATGGGTCAGGCCATCGCCTGCGGCAGAGTCGATCAGTTGCAGCTCGAAGGGCTGGCGGCCGAACGGCTGACCGTGTTCCCCTCCGGTCTCGCCATCCTGATCGCCATCTTCGAGACCCTCGACATCGAGAGCATGACCCTGGCGGGCGGTGCCCTGCGTGAAGGACTCATCTACGGCCTGCTCGGCAACAATCACGACTGTGATGCCCGGGATCGCACCGCCGACAGCCTGATCAGCCGCTACCAGCTGGACAAGGAGCACGCCGAGCGGGTGCGCGACACCGCCATCCAGGCCTTCACCCAGCTGCAGCCGGCCTGGCGCCTCTCCAAGCGCTACGGTCGCCCGATCCTGCGCTATGCGGCCCTGCTGCACGAAATTGGTCTGTGCATCGAGTACAAGAAGGCGCCGCAACACGCCGCTTACATCATCGACAACATCGACATGCCGGGCTTCACCCCGGCCCAGAAGAAGCTGCTGTCGGCCCTGCTGCTCAACCAGCGGGACGACTTCAAGCTGGAGCCGCTGGAGAAACAGGGAGCCGTGACGGCTCGCCAGGCGATCCGGCTGGCCCGCATCCTGCGCATCTCCCTGATCCTCTGCATGCGCCGCACCCAGGGTACAGTGCCCCAGTTCATGCTGCAGGCCGATGAGGATGCCCTGACCCTGACCCTGCCCAGGGGCTGGCTGGACGAGCACTACCTGCGGGCCAGCGAGCTGCGCCTGGAAGTGGAGCGTCAGCAGAAGATGGGCTGGTCCACCCGCCTGCTGGAAGCCTGAACGGGCGCCCTGCGCCCGCTTCGCTTCTTTTCCCGCCCGTTCCGACAATCCCTTTCGCAGCCATCATTGGCGCCATTCAACGCCTTACCGTTGATTTTATTGTACTTTCAACCCAATTCCGGTTCTCCGCTCCCCCCTGCCATCTCGCCTGTGCCAGCGGCTCGGCTAGAGTTGAGTTGTCTCTCTCACAGGAACGGAAACCATGAAACATTTACCCCTGATAGCCCTGACTGCCCTGCTGACCGCCTGCGGTGGCGGCAGTGACGACAACAGCCAGCAGAATGCCGAGATGTCCCTGGCCTTCTCCGATGCCCCGGTGGATTCGGTCAGCAAGGTCTGCATCGCCGTCTCCAACATCAGCATCCACCCCGTCTCGGGGAGCGAGCTGGCCTGGACCACCGCCAGCTTCCTGACATCGGCCCAGGACGATGGCTGCACGCCGACGGGAGAGATCATCCCTCTGGACGCCTCAGGCCACCCCCTGTTCACCTATATCGATCTGCTGAAATACCCGGGCTCCAGCAGCCGCCCCCTGCTGGCCAGCCAGAGCGTGGTCCCCGGCGACTACAGCCAGATGCGGCTGCGGATCCTGGATGGCCGGGATGCAGGCAATCAATTCCCGGATGGCACACCCTACTCCTACGTCCTGCAGGATGACAGCGTGATCAAGCCGCTGGAGGTGCCGAGCAACGAGCTCAAGCTGGATGCCTTCACCATAGCCGCCAACGGCCTCAGCGCCTTCACCACAGAGTTCGACCTGCGCCACTCCATGGTGCTGCCGGGCCACGAGGAGCATTACAAGCTCAAGCCCAGAGGGGTGCGACTGGTGAACAACACCGAGGTCGCCACCGTCAGGGGCACGGTGGCGGCAGGGCTTTGCGGCGGCCAGCTCACCGACAAGGCCTTCGTCTACTTCTACGACGAACTGCGCCCTGTGGGAGATGACGCCTATCCCGACATGGCCGACCTCGACAACGGCTTCTACGCCAGCGCCCCCGTCGTTCCCCTGACGGGTGGTGGTTACGGCTACGAGCTGGGCTTCGTCAACCTCGGCAGCTACGACATGGTGCTGGTCTGCAACGGCGACGAGGATGATCCCGAGCTGGCCAACGACCCGCTGCAGCTGGAGCAGGTGCTGAAGGCGCAGCCGGTGACGGCCCCGACCACCAGCATCAATTTCCAGTGACGGGCCTGGGGCCGAGGTAGGAGAAGCACCATGACAGGGTATCAACCCATCAGTTGCGACCTCTACGACTGGCTCGAGATCGCCGCCCGCTGGCAGCTGCCGGTCACCCTCACCGGTCGGGACGGCCGCCTGTGGGCAGACAGGATCCGCACCATCGAGGCCAGAGAAGGCGTCGAGTACCTGCTATTGCAAGGCGGCGAGCGCCTCAGCCTGGCGGATCTGGCGAGTCTGGAGCTGCTCTGGCAGGGGGAAGAGAAGCGGATCCGCTTCTAGCCGCCGAGTGCGAACAACGAAAGAGGGCCCGCGCTGCGGGCCCTCTTGCTATCTGACACCTTGCCTCAAGCGCGCTCGATTCAGCCTGCCGCCAGCGCCGCCATCACATAGACGTCGAAGCGGTTGCTCTTGGTCTCGATGGCCATGCTCGGCTTCTGCTCGTTGAGCCAGCCCGCGTAGTCCGGCCGCTTCACCACCACCCGTTTCTCCGCCATCCTGAGCGCCGCCGGCAGCAAGGCGTCGGCGTCCAGATCGGCCCCCACCAGGGACTGGAACACCCGCATCTCTTTTTTCACCAGCGCCGACTTCTGCTTGTGGGGGAACATGGGATCCAGGTAGATGACCTCGGGCCGTTCGGTCAGCGCCAGCAGGGTCTCCACCGCCGGCCCGTGCAGCAGCTGCATCCGCTCGCGCACCCAGGGGCCTATCTCGGGATCCTGGCCCGCCCGCGCCAGGCCGTCCTGCAGCAGGGCCGCCACCACGGGGCTGCGCTCGATCAGGGTCACCCTGCAGCCGAGGGAGGCGAGCACGAAGGCGTCACGGCCGAGCCCGGCGGTGGCGTCCACCACGGTCGGCATGGCCCCCGACTTCAGCCCCACCGCCTTGGCGATGGACTGGCCGCGACCACCGCCGAACTTGCGGCGATGGGCCACCACCCCTTCGATGAAGTCCACATAGACAGCCCCCAGCTTGGGCTCGTCCAGCTTGCGCAGCTCCAGCCGTGCCTCGGTCAGCACCAGCGCGAAGGGGGCCGGAAACTCCACCCCGGCCAGCCGCAGCCGCAGGGCGTCGAGCTCGCCATCGCGGGCGGGGACTTCACTGAAAACCTGAATATGGGGCATAACACGGACTCATCACGGCGCAGGAGCCGGCATGATAGCAGAAGCGGGAGATCAGCTCACCGTGGTCAGGTTCATCCCCTGACGGTTGAGGCCCAGGTACTCCACCAGATCGTCATAGGGCAGCGGACGGCTGAGCAGGTAGCCCTGGGTGAAGGCACAGCCCTTCAGGCAGAGGAAGTTCAGCTGCTCCCGGGTCTCCACCCCTTCGATCACCACCTGCATGCCGAGGTTGTGCACTATGTTGATGATGCCGTCGAGCAGCAGCCTGTCCTGCTCGTTGAAGGGGATGTGGCGCACGAAGGAGCGGTCGATCTTCACCAGATCCACCGGGAAGGTGCGCAGGTAGTTGAGGGCCGAGTAGCCGGTGCCGAAGTCGTCGATGGCCAGCTTGCAGCCCGCCTCGCGCAGGGCATCGATCCGCACCCTGTGCTGATCGCTGGTCTCCATCAGCAGGGACTCGGTGATTTCGATGATGATGTCCGCCGGGTCCAGGTTGAAGTGACGGATCACCCTGAGCCACTCGTTGGCCTCCGGGTCTATGGTCTGGAACTCCAGGGTGGAGCGGTTGATGGACATCTGCAGATCCGGGAAGCCGGACTGCTGCAATCTGGCCAGATCCCGGCAAGACTGCCACAGCACCAGGGCACCCAGCCCCTGGATGAGCCCCGCCTCTTCCGCCAGCGGGATGAAATCCGCCGGTGAGACCTGACCCCAGTGGGGGTGATACCAGCGCACCAGGGCCTCCAGCTTGGCGACCCGGCCGCTGCGGTTGTCCCAGATGGGCTGGTAGGCCATGGTCAGCTGGCCCAGCTTGATGGCCTCCGCCAGATCGTGCTGCATCTGGTGGCGCTGGCTCACCTCTTCCCGCATGGAGGCGTTGTAGGTGCCGAGGGGGCGTCCCTGGCGCTTGGCGACGAACAGGGCCTGCTCGGCATTGCGCAAGAGCTCGTCGCTGTCGCCGCCGTCATTGGGACAGAGGGTGATCCCCAGGGTGGCGGTCACATAGAGGTGCTGGTTGGCCAGCATGAAGGGACGGGCAAAACCGCCGATCACCTGCTTGGCAAACACCTCGGCCTGACGGCGGTTGACGATGCCGGGCACCAGGAAGGCAAACTCGTCGCCGCCGATGCGGGCCACTAGGTCCTCGGTGCGCACCCGGCTCACCAGCCGATCCGATACTTCCCGCAGCAGGGCGTCGCCCACATGGTGATCCATGCTGTTGTTGACCGCCTTGAAGTTGTTGAGGTCGAGCACCATGAGGGCGAAGCGCTCCCCCCGCTCGCAGAAGCGGGCCAGACAGCGACCGAACAGCCAGCGGTTGGGCAGGCCGGTGAGGTTGTCGTAGTTGGCCTGGGCGGCGATCTTCTGCTCCGCCAGCTTGGTCTGGGAAAGATCGCTGAAGATGGCGATGTACTGACTGATCTTGCCCCCTTCCCGCACGGCGCTGATCATCAGCTGCTGGGGATAGAGCTTGCCGTTCTTGCGCTTGTTCCACACCTCCCCACGCCAGATCCCCACCCGCTCCAGGGCGTGGTACATGTCCGCATAGAAGGTCTGATCGTGCAGTCCGGACTTGAGCATGCTGGGCCGCTGGCCACACGCCTCCTCCTCGCTGTAACCGGTGATCTTCTCGAAGGCCGGATTGACCGAGATGATGCGACTGTCGGCATCGCACACCAGAATGGCTTCGGAGAGGTTGTCATAGACCCGGTGGGAGAGCTTGAGCTGCTCCGCATGGCGCCTGATGGGATCGATGTTCTCCAGCACCACCATGAGATAGTCGGGGTGCATCTGCTCGTTGCGGATCAGGGTCACCGTCACCCGTCCCCACAGGACGGTCCCATCCCGATGGAGATAACGCTTCTCCTGGGTAAACGCGGGACGCTCCCCCCGCTTGAGGGCGTCGTAGAGCGCAATGCTGGTCTGCCAGTCGTCCGGATGGTTGATTTCGGCGACGGTGAGCTGTTGCAGCTCCTCCTGGCTGTAGCCGAGCATCTTCTCGATGGCCGGGTTCGCCCAGAGGATCTTGCCGCCCAGATCCACCTTGCCGATGCCCACGGGCGCATGGGACATCATGGTGTCCAGGAAGTGGTGATGTTCCGGTTGCGCCGGCTGCTCCTGGCTCTGGCGCTGCTGATACATCAGCGCCAGTTCACGACCGGCGAGCGGGGCCAGCAGACGCAGCAGGCCCACTATCTTCTCCATTCTCGGCATGGCCCGCTTGAACATGACGCTGCACAGGCCGATGGTCTCTCCCTCGGCGTTCTTGAGCGCGACGCCGGCATAGGCTCTCACCTCGCAGCGCTCCAGCACGGCGGCGTGGGGGAACAGCTGGCGGGTGCGATCACTGAACCAGGCTTCACCCTGTTGCATGGCGATCTCCCCCGGAGTGTCGGCGAGGGGGAAGCTGTAGGAGTTGATGTCGAGGGAGGCGGGATAGGCGGCATGCACGGTAAAGAACAGACCCGCCTGATCCTTGCCGGACACCAGGACGAAGTCAGCCCCCACCGCGTTGGCGATTTCACTCACAAAGGCATCAAAATATCCCTGACCACTCGAATGAGACAGGCTGGAGATGATTTGATAGATAGACTCGAGTGCTCGCCTCATGGCAAGGTTCTTTCTCTCCCTGGAAGGTAGAACCCGACTCTACTGAAGAGGCGGGGACAGTGCAAACATGCACTCCGCAAGATATTAAAAAGGCTTGGAAAAAGGGACCAAAAGGTCCCTTTTTCTATCAAAAATCACGTTTCGATCCCACTATGCCGCAAATGTGTACCTGCTTGAAGCTCCCGCAGTGGCGCGGCAGCTCATCCAATCGAGGCTCACTGTGGCGGCGGGACCTCACGCGGCGATACCGCTGTGACGCAGCAGCGCATCCACCTGGGGCTCCCGGCCACGGAAGACACGGAACAGCTCCATCGGCTCCCTGGAGCCGCCCTTTTCCAGAATGTTCTTCAGGAAGGAGTGGCCCGTGGCCGGGTTGAAGATCCCCTCCTCCTCGAAGCGGGAGAAGGCGTCGGCAGAGAGTACCTCGGCCCACTTGTAGCTGTAGTAGCCCGCCGCGTAGCCGCCCGCGAAGATGTGGGAGAAGCTGTGCTGGAAGCGGTTGAACGCCGGAGGCGTCATCACGGCGACCTGGCTGCGCACCTCATCCAGCAGCGCAGGGATCTGATCCGCGCTGGCCGGGTCAAACTCCTGGTGCAGACGGAAGTCGAACAGGGCGAACTCCAGCTGGCGCAGCATCTGCATCGCCGCCTGGAAGTTGCGGGCGGTCAGCATCTTCTCCAGCAGATCAGCGGGCAGCGGCTCCCCGGTCTCGTAATGGCCGGAGATGAAGGCCAGCGCCTCGGATTCCCAGCACCAGTTCTCGAGGAACTGGCTAGGCAGCTCCACCGCATCCCAGGCCACGCCGTTGATGCCGGCCACACCGGCCACATCGATGCGGGTCAGCATGTGGTGAATGCCGTGGCCGAACTCGTGGAACAGGGTGACCACTTCGTTGTGGGTGAACAGGGCCGGTTTGCCGTCCACCGGGCCGTTGAAGTTGCAGGTCAGGTAGGCCACCGGCTTTTGCAGGGAGCCGTCCTGACGGTAGCGGCGACCCAGGCAGACATCCATCCAGGCGCCGCCCTGCTTGTGCTCGCGGGCATAGAGATCCAGGTAGAAGCTGCCGCGCAGCTCGTCATCGGCGTCAAAGATGTCGTAGAAGCGCACGTCCGGGTGCCAGGTGTCGATGCCGAGACGCTCGCGCACCTTCATGCCGAACACCCGCTTGACCACCTCGAACAGCCCCTTCACGACCCGACCGGCGGGGAAGTAGGGACGCAACTGCTCATCAGAGACCGAAAACTTGTGCTGTTTGAGCTTTTCTGCGTAATAGGCAAGATCCCAGGCCGCCAGTTCGTCCTGACCGTGCTGCTCGGCGGCAAAGGCGCGGATCTCCTCCAGCTCCGCCTTGCCTTGGGGCAGGGACTTGGCAGCCAGGTCGGTGAGGAAGTCCACCACCTGCTCCGGCTTGTCCGCCATCTTGGTCGCGAGGGAGAGCTCGGCATAGTTGGCAAAGCCCAGCAGTCGGGCCAGCTCCCGGCGCAGGGTGAGCAACTCGGTCATGATGGCGGAGTTGTCCCACTTGCCGGCGTTGGGGCCCTGGTCGGAGGCGCGGGTGGTGAAGGCCTCATACAGCTCGGCACGCAGGGCGCGGCTGTCGGCGTACATCATCACCGGCAGGTAGGAGGGGATGTCCAGGGTGAACAGCCACCCCTCCTTGCCCTTGAGTTCGGCCATCTGGCGCGCGGCAGCCTGGGCGCTCGCGGGCAGACCGGCCAGCTCGGCCTCGTCGGTCACCAGCTTGTACCAGCCCTGGGTCGCGTCCAGCACGTTGTTGCTGAAACGGGAGGCGAGCTCCGAGAGGCGGGCCTGGATCTCGCCGTAGCGCTGCTGCGCCTCGGCAGGTAGACCGATGCCGGAGAGGCGAAAATCGCGCAGGGTGTTCAGGATCTCCTTGCGCTGGGCATCATCCAGCCGGGGGAAGTCATCGCTCTCGGAGAGGGCCAGATAGGCTTGATAGAGCCCTTCATGCTGACCGACATAGGTCTGGAATTCGGAAAGCAGCGGCAGGCAGGCATCGTGAGCCGCTCGCAGCGCCTCGCTGTTCTGCACGGCATTGAGGTGGCTGATGGGGGACCAGATCCGGGAGAGGCGGTCGTTGACCTCTTCCAGCGGGGCGATCAGGCTGTCCCAGGTGTGAGGCTCCTTCTGGGCCAGCACATCCTCAATCTTCTGTTTGCAATCGGCGATGGCCTGCGTCACGGCAGGTTGCACCTGATCGGGCTGGATCTGGCTGAAGGGAGGCAGCGAGTCCATTGTCAGCAAAGGGTTAGTCATCTGCGGTACCTCTAAATGCTCTGCAGCCCCTGCCGTCCAGAAGCCTGCTTGGACCATCTAAGATGTAGGCAGAAACCCCATTTATCAAGCCTTTGCCGCCAAGAGACGGGCATGTTGCCCACTTTTTCAGGCATTTTGTTCATAAAACCAGCATTTCATCTACCAGAGACGACAATGCCGGCCCGAGGGCCGGCATTGTGAGGGCATGGACACTCCCCGCCTCAGCGTCGGGCGTCCTCTTTCAACCACTGGGCGACCCGCTTGGCGAAGTAGGTGAGGATGCCATCGGCCCCGGCCCGCTTGAAGCAGAGCAGGGATTCCATCACGCACTCCTTCTCCTTGAGCCAGCCATTCTGGATCGCCGCCATGTGCATGGCGTACTCGCCGCTCACCTGATAGGCGAAGGTCGGCACGCCGAACTGATCCTTCACCCGGCGGATGATGTCCAGGTAGGGCATGCCCGGCTTGACCATGACGCTGTCCGCCCCTTCGGCGATGTCGAGGGCCACTTCGTGCAGGGCTTCGTTGCCGTTGGCCGGATCCATCTGGTAGGTGGCCTTGTTGCTCTTGCCGAGGTTGGCGGCGGAGCCCACCGCATCGCGGAACGGGCCGTAGTAGTGGGAGGCGTACTTGGCGGAGTAGGCCATGATCTGCACGTTGACGAAGCCATTCTCCTCCAGCGCGGCGCGGATGGCACCGATGCGGCCGTCCATCATGTCGGACGGGGCCACCATGTCGGCCCCGGCGGCGGCATGGGAGAGCGCCTGCTTCACCAGGATCTCGGTGGTGATGTCGTTCTGCACATAGCCTTCGTCATCGATGATGCCGTCCTGGCCATGGGTGGTGAAGGGGTCGAGCGCCACATCGGTGATGACCCCGAGCTCCGGGAAGCGAGCCTTGAGGGCACGGGTTGCCCGCTGGGCCAGGGCATCCGGGTTGTAAGCCTCTTCCGCCATCAGACTCTTTCTCTCCAGCGGCGTCACCGGGAACAGGGCCACCGCCGGCACACCCAGGGCCACCAGTTCGGCGGCCTCTTCGAGCAGCAGATCGATGGAGAGCCTGTCCACCCCCGGCATGGAGGCAACGGCCTCTCGCTGACCCTCCCCCTCCAGCACGAACACGGGATAGATGAGATCGTCGACGGTCAGTACGTTCTCGCGCACCAGGCGGCGGCTGAAGTCATGTTTGCGCACCCGGCGCAGGCGACGGCCCGGGAAGGCCCCCGGAAGAGTTGTGGCCATGAATCACTCCAAAAGCGGAAGTTGGAAGAATGCGGCGGAGGTGGCCCGGGTATGGGCCAGCAAGGCCTCGGGCGCTTCACCACGGCAGGCCGCCACCACCTGGGCGATGTGCGGCAAAAAAGCGGGTTCGTTGCGTTTGGGCCTGGGTTTCAGATCCCGCGGCACTAGGTAGGGGGCGTCCGTCTCTATCATCAGGCGACCCGCCGGAATGCGGGCCACCTGCTCGCGCAGCAGCTGGCCACGGCGCTCGTCACAGAGCCAGCCGGTCACCCCGATATGCAGCCCCAGCGCCAGGCACTCGTCCAGCTCGGCGTCGGAGCCGGTGAAGCAGTGCAGCACGGCCCCCGGCAGGCGGGGCAACCAGGGGCGCAGGATCTCGACGAATTTGTCATGGGCATCGCGGCAGTGCAGAAACACCGGCATCCCGAGCTCGGCGGCGAGCGCCAGCTGGGCGTCAAACACCGCATCCTGCACCGGGCGGGGGGAGAAGTCCCGGTTGTAGTCGAGACCGCACTCGCCGATAGCCACCACCTGGGGCAGGGCCGCCAGTTCGCGCAGGGCGGGCAGGGTCGCCTCATCGACGCTTTTGGCATCATGGGGATGTACCCCGGCGGTGGAGAAGCAGTAACCGGGCCAGCGGGCGGCCAATGCGGCACTTTCGCGGCTGCCGGCCAGATCGGTGCCGGTCAGGATCAGGGCTTCCACCCCGGCGGCGCGCGCGCGTTCCACCAGGTCGGCTTGTTCGCCTGCGAACTGGCTGCTGGTCAGGTTCAAACCGATGTCGATCATGGAGTCAGGGGTTCCGGACAAACGAGGTGCATATCAGGCATTTGAAAACCATCTACTCGATGGGGCCTTACCATACGCCTCGAACGGATGCATGAAAAGAGGAAGGGAGCCTCAGCTCCCCTCTTCCGTTTGTTGCTGCTCTTCGTCCTCTTTCTTCACGTAGAAGCGGGCGAAGAACAGACCTATCTCCCACAGGCCCCACATGGGGATCGCGAGCAGGGTCTGGGAGAAGACATCGGGCGGCGTCAGCAACATGCCGACCACGAAGACCCCGACGATGACGTAGGGGCGCTTCTCCTTCAGGCTCCTGGGGGTGGTCACCCCGGTCCAGCAGAGCAGTATGGTGGCCACCGGGATCTCGAACGCCACCCCGAACGCGAAGAACAGGGTCAGCACGAAGTCCAGGTAGCTGGCGATGTCGGTCGCCACCGTCACCCCGGCGGGGGCGGTACTGGTGAAGAAGCCGAACACCAAGGGGAACACCACGTAGTAGGCGAACGCCATCCCCGCATAGAACAGCACGGCGCTGGAGGCCACCAGGGGCAGGATCAGCCGCCGTTCGTGCTGGTACAGACCGGGTGCGATGAAAGCCCAGGCCTGATAGAGCAGATAGGGGATCGCCACGAAGAAGGAGACCACCAGGGTCAGCTTGATGGGCGTGATGAAGGGCGTCGCCACATCCGTCGCTATCATGCTGGTGCCTGCCGGCAACTGGCTGAGCAGCGGCTGGGCCACGAAGTCGTAGATGTTGTTGGAGAAGTAGATGAGCGCGATGAACACCAGCAGGATGGCGGAGATCGCGCGCAGCAGACGGGTTCTCAGCTCCACCAGATGGCTGATGAGGGGTTGTTCTGCCTGACTCATGGCTTACCCTCCCCTTTGGCTGCGGACTCGCTGGCGGGCACAGGCTCGCTCTCTCGCTGACTGTTGACCGGTGGCACCTCTGGGGTGGGCGCCGGGGCCGCCACCGGAGTGGCTGGCTCAGCCTGGGCGAGCTCCCGAGGCGGGCGGATCTCGTTCTCCCCCTGATAGGGACGATTCACCGACTGGGCGGCCGCTTTTAACTGCTCGATGGACTCCTGCAGCTCGGGGCTCAGGTTGTTCATCTGCAACCGTTCGGCCTTCTTCAGGTCGTTGTGCAGATCCTGCAACTTGAGCTCCTGTTCCAGCTCGGCCTTGACCGAGTTGGCGGTGCTGCGGATCAGCCTTATCCAGTGGCTGGCGGTGCGGATCGCGACCGGCAACCGCTCGGGACCCAGCACCACCAGGGCGACGACGCCGATGACGACCAGCTCCCAAAAACCGATGTCGAACATGGCTTAGGCCTGATCTTTGTCTTTCTGCTTGGCGGCTTCGGCGTTGCTGGCCGTCTCGTTCAACTGCTTGGTCGGGAACTCGGCATCTTTCTGCTCGGGTTTGGTGTCGGCCGGCTCATCGGAGAGCGCCTTCTTGAACCCCTTGACCGCCGCGCCCAGATCGCCGCCGATACCGCGCAATTTCTTGGTGCCGAACAACAGCACGACGATGACTGCGATGATCAACAACTGCCAAATACTGATACCACCCATGACTTTCTCTCCGGATAGGCGCCCGATGGCGCAGGTTATTTAATGGGAACGGGTTCGCAACCAACCCAGCAGCCAGCATAACCCGGCGCCGGCGAGGCTGATTTGTCCCCACTCAATGTGTTGTTTCTGGGTCAGCAAGAATACACCCGCGAGCAGCAGGCTGGCTCCAACCCCTAAGAGGTAGCGAGCCTGCCCCTGACGGCGACTGTGGCGACGGAAATCGGCAAACATCTGGTCGAAGTGGTGCTGCTGATGGCGGGCCTGACGCAGGGTCTCGTAGACCAGCTCCGGCAGCTCCGGCAGTTTCTCCGCCCAGAACGGCGCCTTCTCCTTGATGGCATTCCACACCGCCTTGGGGCCGACCTGCTCGTGCATCCAGTTTTCCAGATAGGGCTTGGCGGTCTGCCACAAATCCAGCTGGGGATAGAGCTGGCGACCCAGCCCTTCCACATAGAGCAGGGTCTTTTGCAGCAGCACCAGCTGCGGCTGCACCTGCATGTTGAATCGACGGGCGGTGTTGAACAGATTGAGCAGCACGTGGCCGAAGGAGATCTCGGAGAGCGGTTTCTCGAAGATGGGCTCCAGCACGGTGCGGATGGCGAACTCGAACTCGTCCACCTTGGTATCGGGCGGTACCCAGCCTGACTCTACGTGCAGCTCGGCCACACGGCGGTAGTCGCGGTTGAAGAAGGCGAGGAAGTTCTCCGCCAGGTAGCGCTTGTCTTCCCGGTTGAGGGTGCCGACGATGCCGCAGTCGATGCCGATCCAGAGCGGATTCTCGGGGTGTTCGAAAGAGACGAAGATGTTGCCCGGGTGCATGTCGGCGTGGAAGAAGCTGTCGCGGAACACCTGGGTGAAGAACACCTCCACTCCGCGCTCGGCCAGCAGCTTCATGTTGGTGCCGTTGGCTTCCAGCGCGGCAATGTCGGAGACCGGAATGCCGTAGATACGCTCCATCACCAGCACCTGCTCACGGCAATGGTCCGTGAACACCTCGGGCACATAGAGCGCCTCGGAACCGGTGAAGTTGCGGCGCAGCTGGATGGCGTTGGCCGCTTCTCGCATCAGGTTGAGCTCGTCGAGTATGGTCTTGCGATACTCCTCCACCACCTCGACGGGGCGCAGTCGTCCGCTCTGGGGCACGAAACGGGCCACCAGACGAGCCAGGGCCTGCATCAGGCGCAGGTCGGCCTCGATGACCGGCTCGATATCGGGACGGATCACCTTGATGACGATCTCGCGGCCGTTCTCCTTCAACCGGGCGGTGTGCACCTGGGCGATGGAGGCGGATGCCAGCGGCGTCTCGTCGAACTCATCGAACAGAGTCTCGACGGGGCAACCCAGGCTCTCTTCTATCTGGCGACGGGCGGCCTGACCACAGAAGGGAGGCACCCTGTCCTGCAGCAGGGCCAGCTCTTCGGCAATGTCGGGGGGCAGCAGGTCTCGGCGGGTCGAGAGCATCTGGCCGAACTTGATGAAGATGGGGCCCAGGGCCTCGAAGGCGAGGCGAATACGGGCGCCACGGCTCATGCCTTGTTGCTTGTTCTTGAGCCAGAACAGACTGCGACGGGCCAGACGGCCAGGCCAGGGCTGATAACGGGCGGGCACCAGCTCGTCGATGCCCTGTTCCAGCAGGATGCTGACGATGCGATAGAGGCGTTTGAACTCCTTCGGGGTCATCAGCTCACCTGCTGTTCGAGGCGGGCAAGCCGCAACTCGATCGCCTTCATCTGTTGGGCCAGCTCTTCGACATCGTCATTGAAGCTCGCCACTTCCAGCGGACCCGGGGCAAGCCTCGCCTCCTCGGTCAGATACTCGGCCACTTGACGCTGGGAACGGCACAACTCTCGCCCCACAAAACGGCGAGCCTGACGGGCACCACTGCACAGGGTGTGGGCCACCACATCGCCGGTGTAGCGGGACAGCTCCTCTTCCCAGTCGATATCGAGCTCGCCAAGCAGGGCGCTGAATGCCTGCACCAGCTGGGGGTCACCGCTCAGGTCCAGCTTCTCCTCGCGGATGTAGCGGGTCAGGGCGGAAGGCTCCTTGAGCAGACCGAGGGCGGTCAGGGAGAGGCTCAGCACCGCATCCGCCTCCCCTTCAAACCTAGCCAGCACATCCAGACGGCGCTCCGAGAAGACAAACCAGAGCGGCTTGAGCTCGCGCAGCTCCAGTTTGAGTACCTTGCCCGTCAGCTTGCGCAGCCGCTCCGGGCTCTGTTTGTCCAGGGACAGCAACTGGTTGAGGCTGGTTTCGATCACTGCGGTGACCATGGCATCCATCGGCATAGGCGACCTTAAAACTTGTAACCGCGGTGCAGGGCAACCACGCCCTGGGTCAGGTTGTAAAACTCCACCTGTTCGAAACCGACATTCTCCATCATGCCTGCCAGGGTCTGCTGATCCGGGTGCATGCGGATGGATTCCGCCAGGTATTTGTAACTTTCGCTGTCGTTCGCGACGATTTCGCCCATTTTTGGCAGCAATTTGAAGGAGTAGAGATCATAAAGTTTGGCGATCACTTCGCTCACCGGCTTGGAGAACTCCAGCACCAGCAGGCGGCCACCCGGCTTGAGCACCCGGAACATGGAGGCAAGCGCCTTGTCCTTGTCGGTGACGTTGCGCAGGCCGAAGCCGATGGTGATGACATCGAAGTGGTTGTCCGGGAAGGGGAGCGCCTCGGCGTTGGCCTGCACGTAGGAGACGTTGTTGGCCACCCCCAGGTTGCGCAGTTTGTCGCGGCCCACTTTCAGCATGGAGTCGTTGATGTCCGCCAGGACCACCTGGCCGGTCTCACCCACGATGCGGGAGAACTTGGCGGTCAGATCCCCTGTGCCGCCAGCCAGATCCAGCACCTTCTGTCCTTTGCGGACACCGGAGCAGTCGATGGTAAAGCGCTTCCAGAGGCGATGGATGCCGAACGACATCAGATCGTTCATCAGATCATACTTGGCCGCTACCGAATGAAAGACACCGGCGACCAGGGTTTCCTTCTCGGTCGCTGCCACGGTTTTATAGCCAAAATGCGTAGTAGTAGTCTGTTCCGACATCCCTCAAATACCCATAGAGCAAAGAATGGCCGCCAGTTTACCAGAGCCGATGGCGTGCGGACACCTCAAACCCGGCTTGCGACCAACTGCATCCCCAGCACGACCATGGCCAGACAGAGGAACAGATTGAGACCGATATTGAGCAGCGCCTTCAGATAGGCCCCTTGCTGGGCCAGCACGACCGTATCGAGGGCAAAGGAGGAGAAGGTGGTCAAGGCGCCGAGGATACCCACCATCAGCAATGGCTTCATCGGGTGCTCCACCACGTGACCATGGCTGATCAGGGCATAGGCAATCCCCATGATGAAGGAACCCACCACGTTGACCACCAGGGTGCCATAGGGAAAGTGGCGTCCCAGCAGCCAGGCCATCAGCTCGGCGATGCCAAAACGCAGGCAGGCACCGAAGGCGCCTCCGGCAGCGACAAATAACCAGGTTTGCATCAAGCAGTCTCCAAGATTGTCAGGTTGGCATTATGCAAAATGTCGGCAGCAGGGGACAGCCGGGCAATTAATCGACCCTGCTAGACCCTAGCGGCGAAAGTCTACCGATTCTGCATTCACAAGATGGAGGGTCGTCTCGGCCGGGCGAGTATCGGCGATGACTCTGCCATGGCGGATGGAATAACGCACCGGCACTTGGCGGCGCACCGCATCGAAACCATTCTCTGCAGGAAGGATCAGCAGGTTGGCGGGCTTGCCCACCTCGATGCCGTAGCGATCCTGCACGTTCAGGGTGCGGGCGCTGTGGCTGCCGATCAGCTTGAGGCTGTCGTTGATCTGCTCGTAGCCCATGATCTGGCAGACATGGAGCCCCATATGCAGCACCTGCAACATGTTGGCCGTGCCCATGGGATACCAGGGATCGAACACGTCGTCGTGGCCGAAGCAGACGTTGATGTTCGCCTCCAGCATCTCCTTCACCCGGGTGATCCCACGACGCTTGGGATAGCTGTCGAAGCGCCCCTGCAGGTGAATGTTCACCAGCGGATTGGCCACGAAGTTGATGTCCGCCATCCTGAGCAGCCGGAACAGCCGCGAGGCATAGGCTCCGTTGTAGGAGTGCATGGCGGTGGTGTGGCTGGCGGTCACCCTATGGCCAATACCGCGCTCGTAGGCCAGGGTTGCCAGCGTCTCGATAAAACGGGACTGTTCGTCATCGATTTCGTCGCAATGCACATCCACCAGAACCTGATACTTCTCCGCAAGATCGAAGACGTAGTGCAGACTTTCGACCCCGTACTCCCGGGTAAACTCGAAATGGGGGATGGCACCGATCACGTCGGCCCCCAGCTTGAGAGCCTCTTCCAGCAATGCCTTGCCGTTGGGGTAGGAGAGGATCCCCTCCTGCGGAAAAGCGACGATCTGCAGCTCCACCCACTCCTTCATCTCCTCCCGCACCTCCAGCATCGCCTTCAAGGCGACCAGATTGGGGTCGGAAACATCCACGTGAGTCCGCACGAACTGGATGCCGTTGGCAATCTGCCATTTCAGTGTCTGGATGGCGCGTTGTTTCACATCCTCATGGGTCAGCAGCGCCTTGCGCTCGGCCCAACGCTCGATCCCCTCGAACAGGGTACCGGAGAAGTTCCAACTCGGCTCGCCAGCCGTCTGGGTGGTATCGAGGTGAATGTGCGGTTCGATAAAGGGGGGGATGACAAGGCCTTGCTCACCATCAAGCTCGCGGACAGAGAGCAGCTGAGTGCTCATGGGCTCAATGGCCCGGATCACGCCTCCCTGACAGAGGATTTGCCACATCCCTTCCCTGCCCGCCAGACGCACATTCCTAATCAGCATGTTCTTTCCCCTTCGAAAGCGTAGTTGTCTTTGCCAATCCACAACTTAGCCCGGATCCCTTTAATAGAGAAGCGCCGCCCGGAAAGCATACGGGATAGAAAGGGAAGATATCTCAGCAACAAGAAGGTGCGACATTGCAGGACTGCAATTTGCGATGGATGGCTGAAAGGCAGACACAAAAAAGCCTCCCGATTGGGAGACTTTCTTATTTAATGGTGCTGATACCCAGAATCGAACTGGGGACCTCATCCTTACCAAGGATGCGCTCTACCGACTGAGCCATATCAG
>NZ_JAPCJD010000066.1:0-24035 GCF_027707845.1 Aeromonas sp. QDB14
GCAGCCTGTCAAGGTATTCGAAGAGTACTGTCAGGCGGCATAGGCGAGTGTCGCACTTCGAAGTTGAATTCGCGAACTAATGAATACCTTGGGCTTTGCCATGTCAACTCTCTATTTTTAAAAATCCATCTGAGTTATTTGAAAATAAAGTGGCTTTCGCCACTCTATTTTTCTAATTCAGCCGAACCTTCTCTCACTTCCGGCTCGGCGGTGGTTTCTATCTCTATCCTGTCCACCCGCTGCAAACCGCGGGGCAGCTTGGCGCCGCGGCGGCCGCGCTCGCCGCGGTAGTAGTCAAGATCCGAAGGTTTCAGGGTCAGCTTGCGCTTGCCGGCAAACAGGGTGACCGACTGGCCCTGCGGGATAACGGCGGCCATCACCACAAACTCCTCCCGCGCCTTCACGCGAGCCGAGGGGATGCTGATGAGCTTGTTGCCCTTGCCCTTGCCGAGTACCGGCAGGGTATTGAGCGGGAACAGCAGCATGCGACCCTCGTTGGAGATGGCCATGCAGAGATCCGTGTCCGGCGCGCCTATCTTCTGGGGCGCCATGACGATGCCCCCTTCCGGCACGGTCAGCAGCGCCTTACCGTTCTTGTTTTTACCGATCAGGTCATCGTACTTGCAGACGAAGCCGTAACCGGCGTCAGAACAGATGAGGTACGGCTCGCCTTCGTTGCCCATCACCAGATGGCGCACCTCTTCCCCTGCCCCCAGCGCGAAGCGGCCGGTGAGCGGCTCGCCCTGACTGCGGGCGGAGGGCAGAGTGTGCGCCTCCAGCGAGTAGGTACGTCCCAGGGTGGAGAGGAACACCGCCTGTTGGTTGCTACGGCCATGGGCGTGGGCCAGATAACCGTCCCCCGCCTTGTAGGAGAGGCCGGCCACATCCACGTCGTGGCCCTTGGCGGCACGCACCCAGCCCTTGTCAGAGAGGATCACGGTGACCGGCTCACTCGGGGTGAGCTCCTTCTCGGTCAGGGCGACGGCGGTGGCGCGCTCCACCAGCGGGGTGCGGCGATCGTCGCCGTACTTCTCGGCGTCCGCCAGGATCTCTTTCTTGAGCAATGTGCTGAGACGGCGCTCGGAACCCAGGATCAGTTCCAGCTTGTCGCGCTCTTCCGCCAGTTCGTTCTGTTCGGCACGCAGCTTGAACTCTTCGAGCTTGGCCAGGTGGCGCAGTTTGAGCTCAAGGATTGCCTCGGCCTGGGTCTCGCTGATGTTGAAACGCTCCATCATCACCCGGCCCGGCTCCTCCTCGGTGCGGATGATCTCGATCACCTCGTCGATGTTGAGGTAGGCGATGAGCAAACCTTCGAGGATGTGCAGGCGGGCCAGCACCTTGTCGAGGCGATACTGCAGGCGGCGGCGCACCGTCTCACGGCGGAAGCTCAGCCACTCGGTGAGGATGGTCTTGAGGTCTTTCACCTGGGGACGGTTGTCCAGACCCAGGATGTTGAGGTTGACCCGGTAGTTCTTCTCCAGATCCGTGGTGGCGAACAGGTGGGCCATCAGCCCCTCCACATCCACCCGGTTGGAGCGCGGCACTATCACCAGACGGGTCGGGTTTTCGTGGTCCGATTCATCCCGCAGATCGGTCACCATCGGCAGCTTCTTGGCCACCATCTGGGCGGCGATCTGCTCCATGATCTTGGCGCCTGAGGCCTGATGGGGCAGCGCCGTGATGACGATGTCGCCATCCTCCTCGCTCCACACCGCCCGCTGCTTGATGGAGCCCTTGCCGGTCTCGTAGATTTTGCGGATGTCGCCCTGCGGCGTGATGATCTCGGCGTTGGTCGGATAATCCGGCCCCTGCACATGGGCCATCAGGGCATCCAGGCCGGCATTGGGGTTATCCAAAAGCTCCACGCAGGCGTGGGCCACTTCCCGCGCGTTGTGGGGCGGGATATCGGTCGCCATCCCCACCGCAATACCGGTCACCCCGTTGAGCAGGATGTGGGGCAGGCGGGCGGGTAGCACCACGGGCTCCTTCATGGTGCCGTCGAAGTTCGGCGTCCACTCCACCGTACCCTGGCCAAGCTCGGAGAGCAGCAGTTCGGAGAAGCGCGACAGCCGCGCCTCGGTATAACGCATGGCGGCGAAGGATTTGGGATCGTCCGGCGCACCCCAGTTGCCCTGACCGTCCACCAGCGGGTAGCGGTAGGAGAAGGGCTGGGCCATCAGCACCATGGCTTCGTAACAGGCGCTGTCGCCGTGGGGGTGATATTTACCCAGCACGTCACCCACGGTACGGGCGGACTTCTTGTGCTTGGAGAGGGCCGACAGACCCAGCTCGCTCATGGCGTAGATGATGCGCCGCTGCACGGGCTTGAGGCCATCGCCGATATGCGGCAGGGCCCGATCCATGATGACGTACATGGAGTAGTTCAAGTAAGCCTGCTCGGTAAAGGTGCGCATTGGCTGGCGCTCTACCCCGTCCAGACTGAGCTCGATGGCATCACTCATGTGATTATCTCTTTCGGTTCGGGAGCTGGTTGGCGCTCTACTTCATCCAACAGACTGAGCTCGATAGCATCACTCATAAGGTTGTTCTCTTGCTATGGCACGCCCTCAGAGGGCACGCCGGAAATGCGGGTCGGCAGGGGGCCGACGGTGAATCACAAGCCCCCCTCCCAACCTCCCCCTCCATGAGGGGGAGGAGAGGCTTGGCCCCCTCCCCTTGCGAAGGGGAGGGCCGGGGTACTTGCGACTCGCTTTAGATGATGGCGAGGTTGCCCTTCTCTTCCAGCCATTCGCGGCGATCACCGGCGCGCTTCTTGGCCAGCAGCATGTCCATCAGTTGCAGGGTCTCGTCCCCATCTTCCCCTTCTGCCCCCCCTTCCGCGCCCATGGTGAGCTGCACCAGACGGCGGGTGTTGGGATCCATGGTGGTTTCTCGCAACTGCTTGGGGTTCATCTCACCCAGCCCCTTGAATCGGGTCACCATCACCTTGCCCTTCTTCTTCTCGGCTTCGACCCGTTGCAGCACGCCGTTCTTCTCGTCCTCGTCGAGGGCGTAGAAGACCTCCTTGCCGATGTCGATACGATAGAGGGGCGGCATGGCCACATAGACATAGCCCTTCTCCACCAGCGTGCGGAAGTGCTTCACAAAGAGGGCGCAGAGCAGGGTGGCGATGTGCAGACCGTCCGAGTCGGCATCCGCCAGGATGCACACCTTGCCGTAGCGCAGGCCACTGAGGTCGTCGGAATCCGGGTCGAGCCCGATGGCCACCGAGATGTCGTGCACTTCTTGCGAGGCGAGCACCTGACCGGCCTCCACCTCCCAGGTGTTCAGGATCTTGCCGCGAAGCGGCATGATGGCCTGGAATTCGCGATCCCGCGCCTGCTTGGCACTGCCGCCCGCGGAGTCACCCTCCACCAGGAAGAGCTCCCCCTGCATGGGATCGGCGCAGCCGCAGTCGGTCAGTTTGCCGGGCAGGGCCGGGCCTTGCGTTATCTTCTTGCGCACTACCGTCTTGGCGGCGCGCATCCGGCGCTGGGCGCTGGAGATACAGAGCTCCGCCAGCTGTTCGGCCAGCTCGGTGTTGCTGTTCAGATAGAGGCTGAAGGCATCCTTCACCACGCCCGACACGAAGGCCGAGCTCTGGCGGGACGACAGTCGCTCCTTGGTCTGCCCTGCAAACTGCGGGTCCTGCATCTTGATGGAGAGGATGTAGGCGCAGCGATCCCAGATGTCTTCCGGGGTCAGCTTGACCCCGCGGGGCAAGAGGTTGCGGAACTCGCAGAACTCGCGCATGGCGTCGAGCAGCCCCTGGCGCAGGCCGTTGACATGGGTGCCACCGAGCGCGGTGGGAATGAGGTTCACATAGGATTCGGCGAGGCACTCGCCCCCTTCCGGCAACCAGCACAGGGCCCAGTCCACCGCCGACTGCTCGGAGCTGAAAGAGCCGACGAAGGGCTGCTCCGGCAGGCAGGTGAACTGCTTGACCGCATCGATGAGGTAATCCTTGAGGCCGTCTTCGTAGCACCACTCCAGCTTGATGCCGGTGTTCTTGTCGAGGAACTTGATGGTGAGGCCCGGGCAGAGCACGGCCTTGGCTTTGAGCAGGTGCTCGAGCTTGGAGACCGAGAAGCGCGGCGAATCGAAGTAGCGCGCCTCTGGCCAGAAGCGCACCCGGGTGCCGGTGTTGCGGCGTCCGCAGGTGCCGGTGATGGTCAGATCAGACACTTTCTCGCCCCGCTCGAAGGCGATGTCGTAGACCTGGCCGTCGCGGCGCACCGTCACCTCGACCCGATCGGAGAGGGCGTTCACCACGGAGATCCCCACCCCGTGCAAGCCACCGGAGAACTGATAGTTCTTGTTGGAGAACTTGCCCCCCGCGTGCAGCTTGCAGAGGATCAGCTCCACGCCGGAGACCCCTTCCTCCGGGTGGATGTCCACCGGCATGCCGCGACCGTCGTCGATCACCTCGAGGGACTGATCCTCGTGCAGGATCACCTCCAGATTGCGGGCGTGACCCGCCAGCGCCTCGTCGACGCTGTTGTCGATGACCTCCTGGCCGAGGTGATTGGGCCGGGTGGTGTCGGTGTACATGCCGGGGCGGCGACGCACCGGTTCAAGGCCATTGAGGACCTCAATGGCATCCGCATTGTATTGAGTGGACATGGAGGGCCTTGCGAATTGACGTTTGGGGGGAATCTTACTCGCTGGGAGGGCCCGGGACAAATGGGGCGCTCGCAAAGGGTGATCCAGAGGGGCTCCGGCCTCCCCGCCCGGGATCAGGCGGGTTCCCCGGGCAGGGCCTGCACAAGCTGGGAGAGGGAGCAGTGGAGTCGCCACACCAGTCCCGCCAGTGCCCGGGCCGCCGGGTCTGCATGTTCTCCCAGCCCCTGGCTGATGCGGCCCAGCTCCGCCAGGGTGCGCCCCAGGGTCTCGTGCTGCACGCCCCCTTCGGTCAGAATGCCTTTCAGGCAGCGCAGACAGCCGTCCCGCACCATATAGAGGGCCGGATCCCGGCTGCGCCAGAGCCTGAGCTGCCAGACGATATGGCTGCAATTGAGCAGCACCACGCCCCAGCGCAGCACCCAGAGCCGGGCCCCCTGATCCTGACTCTGGCTGAGCTGGCTCACCGCGTGATAGACCCGGGATTCAAACTCCCCCTCGCTCTGCTGCGGGGCCGGGGCCAACTGGTCCACGAAATCCCGCCGCAGACGATGCATCAGGCGGCGGCTCTTGCGCCGATCCGAGCTGGGCCTCAGAAGCTGGAACGCCAGTCCGGCACTCATCACCCCCAATGCCTGAGCAAGGCTGCTGTTGACGAAGGCGAGGTAGTCGTAGCTCGGCGGATTGGTGATGGCGAGGAAGGAGCCGAGCAGCACGATGAGCTGGCCCCAGAGCGCCGCCCCCTGGGGTCGCTGCAATTTCAGCAGTTGCAGGGTGATGAGGGCGGGGAACAGCAGGGCGCAGAAGATCCAGAAGTCGTCGATGCGGATCATCAGCCCGAACTTGACCCCGAAGCAGATAAAGCTGAGCAGCACGATGGCCTTGAGCATGTTCTGGGCCCCCTTCGCCGGGGCCGGGGTGGCGGAATAGAGCACGCAGCAGATGGCGAGCAGGGTCAGGGCCGCAGCGCCCGCATCCCACTGGCTGTGGCTCCAGAAGGTGCAGCCCAGCATCACGCAGAGGAAGGTACGCCCCCCGTTGTAGGCCGCCTCCAGGCCGTCGGTGTGGCTGGTCAGAGAGCTGTGGCGCGGCGGCGCCGGCCACTCCTGGCCATCGTGGCGGGCCAGCCTTTCCAGCCAGCGCTGACACTCCAGGTAGCTCCAGCAGAAGTGGCGCAGCCGCAGCCAGAAGGCCTGACAGCGATAATCATCCCCCGAACGGGCCACGAAGGGCGCCATCAGGCGGGCAATGCGCAGCTTGTCGCAGCCCCCCTGTCCCAGCTCCCGCAGCACGGCGGCCAGCATGGGGGCCGGGTCGACGGCGTCCTCTGGCCAGTGTTGCAGCATGCGGCGCAGCCCCGAGATGAGGCTGACCATCCTCAGCTGGCGATGGAGCAGATAGTTCAGCAACTGGTTGTGGCGGCGCAGGCGGTGGTGACTCCAGACGGCCTGGATGCGCAGCACGTTCAGGGTGAGGATCTGACCGATCACCCCCTCGTGGGCGGTGCGCACATCGGCGCCCGTCTCCCCGAGCCAGAGCAGTTGGGCATGTTCCAGCAGCCGGGTCTGGCTCTTGCCAAGGGAGTCCAGCAGAGTCTCGCCATCGGAGAAACTCGGCAGGATCATCATCATCAGGCCGCCGCAGAGGATGCCGACGATCACCTCGCTCACCCGGGCCTGGGCGATGTCGAAGATATGTTGCGGGTCGGTCAGGTTGACGCAGGAGAAGGCGATGATGGCGGCGGTATAGCCCGCCAGGGCGAAACCGTAGGAGACGTTGTTCTGATGGTGGTTGGAGATGTAGGTGCAACCCCCCAGCCAGAGGGCGATAAGCAGGCTGAAGAGCCAGGGATCACCGATGCCAAGGCCGGTGATCATCACCGCCGCCATGGCGCCGATGAGGCTGCCCACCACCCGCCCCAGGCTCTTGCTGATGACGCCCCCCACGGTGGGAAAGCTCACCACGGCGGCGGAGGTCATGGCCCAGTAGGGAGAGTCGAGTTGCAGCACGAACGCCAGCCAGAGCGACAGGCACATGGCCAGGGCATTGCGCAGGGCGTAGCGCCACTGGCCGCCGTTGGCCTTGCCCCAGGGGGTCTGGCACCAGAGCGAGAGGATCACTCTAGTCCCCTATGGTGATGGTACAGGTCGTGCCCGCGATCAAGACCAGATCCGGGGGAATCGCCAGCAGCCTGATCCGCACCGGCACCCGCTGGGCCAGGCGCACCCAGGGCACGTTCGGCTTGACGTCGAGCAGCAGCCCCTCGCTGCCTTCCAGGCTCTGATCGTGAATGGCGCGCCCTATGCTTTCCACCTCCCCCCTGAGTACCCGATCCCCGCTGTAGAGCACCACCTCGGCCGGTTTGCCGGGGGCAATGTGCCTGAGCTTGGTCTCTTCGAAATAGCCCTGCACATAGAAGGAGTGGGTGTCTATCAGGGCCACCAGGGGCACCCCGGCGGTGGCGTAGTTGCCGACCCTGGCCTGCAGGTTGGTGATGTAGCCGTCGCTCGCGGCGTGGACCTCGGTCCGGGCAAGGGACCATCTGGCCTGCTCCAGATTGGCTTGGGCCACCTCATAGGCCGCCTTCATCGCCTGGGCATTGAGCCTGGACTCATCCACCGCCTCGGCGGAGATGACGGTGCGGGAGAGGCTCTGGCGACGGTTCGCCTCGTGCTCCGCCTTGTCGAGATCCGACCTGGCCTTGGCCAGGGCCGCGCTGGCGTTGTCCAGCGCGATGCGATAGGGCTCGGGATCCAGGGTGAAGAGCAGCTCCCCCGCCTTCACCAGCTGGTTGTCCTTGACCCCTATCCTGACGATCTTGCCCGACACCTGGGGCGTGATGCTGACCAGCTCGGCCCGCACCTTGCCATCCCGGGTCCAGGGCCCCTGCATGTAGTCGTTCCACAGCCACCAGAGCGACACCAGCGCCAGGGCAAAGACCAGCAGGGTGGAGAAGTATTTGAGGGTCGCAAGGGGTGATTTAGCCATGTAGCAATATCCATAGGGCGCCGCTGACGGCGAGGATGAAGAGGGAGAGATCCATCAGCAGGGGGTGCCAGACCTCGCCGCCGTAGAGCCAGTCCCGCAGCAGATGGTGCAGCGGCAGCCAGCCCAGCAGGCCGAGCAGCACGGCCTTGAACAGGGGCGGAAAGTAGAGCGAGGCCCCGAGGATCAGATCCGGCAGCGCTGAAGCAGTCGTCACGGGTGTGCCCCCTGTTGGCAGAGATGAAATGAAGAGAGAGGCCGGGGTCCGCCGGGAGACGGACAGGGCAAGGTTAACACAGCCATTGCGGGGGCTACACAGGCAGATGACCCCCTGAGGCGTCGTCACGGGAGTGGCGCGGCAACACCTCGCCCGTCCTCCCTGCCACCCGTCGGGCAGTCACCTCGCGTTCAATCGGCTACGGTATCTGCCGGGTGATGCACCCCGTCGCGGGTCGGCACCTCTCCCAGATCGAACGGGTTGACCCCCTCCAGACAGGCGAGGTTGTAGCCATATTCCGCCGGATTGGATCGGCGCTGGTGATGGGTGTAGATGCCGCAGACGCTGCAAAAGTAGTGTTTCGCGGTGCGGGTGTTGAACTGGTAGCAACGAAGCGCCGCCTCCCCTTGCAGGATGCGGATGCCGGAGAGCGGCACCGAGGCGACGATGGCGCCCCGACGTCGGCAGAGGGAGCAGTCGCAGCGGCGCGGATCCACCACGCCATCCGGCAGGGTCAGCTCCAGCACCACGGCGCCGCAGTGGCAGCTCGCCTTGTGTTTCTTCTGGATGGGGGTATTGCCGATGCGTGTGATCATGCTGCCTCCTTGCCGCAGTGTCAGGCTGCGAACCGGTTAATCGAACAGGGTATCCCGCCGCCCTTGTAAAAGATGGTCATGCAGGGTGCGCAACTGGGACGCCACCACCCGGTGGCGGGAGAGTTCGGGCAAGGCGTCGATGGGGAAGTACCCCGCCCCTTTGGTTTCATCGGTGTCGGTAAGCAGAGCGCCCCCCGTCACCTCGCACAGGAAGAAGGCCTTGTGGGCATGGGGCAACTGCGGGGGATGGGGATGCTTGAGTTTGTCGAACAGGGCCAGCAGTTGCACCGCCCGACAGGCGAGGCCGGTCTCCTCGCTCACTTCCCGCACCACGGCGTCCGCAGGCGAATCGCCGATGTCGCACCAGCCCCCCGGCAGAGTCCAGCAACCGTCACTGCGCTCCTGCACCAGCAGCACATGGCCCGCATCGTTCTGAATGAAGGCCCGCACATCGAGCTTGGGGGTGGGATAGCCGCTGTCGAGGGCAATCCAGTCGCCGATGGCGTCGGGGGCCAGCTCGCTCTGGCTGGCGATGAGCGTCACCGTGGCCGCTCGCAGCGCCTCGAAGCGGGCGATGTCGAAGGGATCGCGGGAATAGGTGAGCCCCGCCTGGGCCGTGGCCAGCACCTGTTCGAGGAAGGCGGCCAACGGCGGCTGCACGGCTAGAACCCGAGGAAACGGACGATCTGGGCGGGGTAGCGCTCGAAGCCTGTGAAGGCGTGATCGCCGCCGCACTCCAGGGAGAGACGGGCAAAGCGGTATTCGTCCAGCGCCTTGCGATAGTCGAGCACCTCGTCCTCCTGCTGTTGCAGCACCCAGAGCCGCTCGGGAGCAGTCACCGGCACCGCCAGCGCTCTGAGCTCGTCCATGTGTCCGGGCAACAGTTCATAGCGTTCGCCGCTGTAGGGGTTGGTCTGGGGGCCGAGGTAGTCGCAGAGCAGCTCGTGGGGGCGCACCGCCGGGTTGATGAGGGCGGCGCGGCAACCGTATCGCTCGCTGACCCGGGTCGCCATAAAGCCACCGAGGGAGCTGCCCACGGCGCCCAGTCGCAGGGCGCTGCCGTGGCGGGCCTTCAGGTCGGCGATGGCCTGCTCGATGGCAGGCCAGGCGGCCGCCGGGGTGTTGGGCTGGGCCGGGATCACCACCTCGATATCGGGCCTGTTCTCTGCCACCCAGGCCGCCATCTGCTGCGCCTTGGCCGAGCCGGGGGATGAATTGAAACCGTGCAGATAGAGCAGGACGGGCTTCATGGCAACGCCTCAGTAACCGGTGGCATTGGGGTCGGGCACGAACTGCCCCAGCGGCAGGCGCCACACCTGACTCGCCACCCGGCCATCCGGGTGCAGGGTGAGATAGCGCCAGCCCGGGCCGGATTCGTCCAGTGCGAAACCGTCGGAGAGCGGCTTGAACTGGATGCAGGTAGAGGGGCTGGCGATGAGCCGCACTCCGTGGTGCACCTCGTCAAACTCCTGATGGACGTGGCCGAACAGGATGGTCTTCTGCTGCGGGTGGCGGGCCAGCACGGCGAACAGGTCGTCGGCATTCTTGAGGTTGTGCTGATCCAGCCAGGCGCAGCCCACCGGCACCGCCTGATGGTGCAGGGCGATGAGGGCATGGCGCTCGGGATGCTGGCGCAGGGCCTGATCCAGGGCCGCCAGCTGGTGATCCCCCAGCACCCCGTGGGGTTTGCCGCGCACCTGGGTATCCAGCAGGATCACCTGCCAGTGCTCGCCTACCAGCTGCTTGGCCTCGCTGATGCCGGCCGCATGGAGGTATTCGGTCATCAGGGGGCCGTCGTCGTGGTTGCCGGGCAACCAGTAGATGGGGCGAGCCAGGGGCGCCATCATGGAGGCGAAGCGCTGGTAGGACTCCGGGCTGTGATCCTGGGAAAGATCCCCGGTGGCGAGGATGAGATCGAACGGGTGCTCGTTGGCCTGCACCCGCTCCAGCACGGCGGCCAGACTCTGCGCCGTGGGCACGGCCAGCAGCCGCCCCTCGGCACTGGCGAAGAGATGGGTATCGGTAATCTGTAACAGGCGCACACTGCCGTCCGACGCCTGAGGTAGCTCTGTTTCCAAAATCACGCTTCTTTTTTATGGGTTCGACTAGAGGATGTTAATCAGGCTGGTGCCGTGTTTGAGACAAAATCTCAACCAATCGGCCAAGAATAGATTTACCTGCTCCTTTTCATCCCTGTGATGCATTTTTTGATTGGGATAATCATAACGTGGTTGCAACATTGAAATCTGTTGCGCCGCACACACTTCCGCCATTCGCACATCATGATACAAACGAATCTCTATCCGGGCTTGCAAGTAGCTCGGCAATTCGGGGTTGTGCTGGGCCAGGATCACCTGGCTGGTGAAGCGGCTCTCCTCGTTCACCGTGAGCTGGAACTGCAGGCCGTTGCCGACCTGATAGCGGCGCTCAGCACCCACGCTGCCGCCAGGCGGCAACAGTTTCATCAGCGCCATGTAATTGACCTCGCAGGTACGCTGCAAGGACATCAAATCAGGCACATAGCGCTTCATCGGGCTCTGGACTAATGACATGTCGCGGCTCCCTCAATCAGGGTCCATGAAGGGTGGACCCACTGCACAGTGTTCCAGTCGGACACAGGGCACCTGACCCGGGTCTGAACGAGCGTCACCTCAGCGCCCCGCCAGCCAGCGTGCCCGCAGCTCGCCGTGATTCAGGGCCAGCCACTGCAGGGCGATGACGGAGGCGGCATTGTCGATGCGCCCCTCTTTGAGCCAGGCATAGGCCTGCTCGCGGCTCACCACGTGGACCCGGATGTCTTCCCCCTCTTCCGCCAGACCGTGGATCCCCTTGGCCTGACTGGCATCCACCTCGCCCACGAACACCTCGATGCGCTCGGTGCTGCCACCCGGGCTCACCAGATAGCTGATGGCGTGTTCGCAGCGTCCCACCTCGATCCCTGCCTCTTCTACCGCTTCGCGCCGCACCACTGCCTCGGCGGTCTCCCCTTCATCGATGATGCCGGCCACCAGCTCCAGCAGCCAGGGGGTGGCGCTGGTCTCCATGGCGCCGATGCGAAACTGCTCCACCAGCACGATCTCGTCCCGCACCGGATCATAAGGCAGCAGGGCGGCGGCATGGCCACGTTCGAACAGTTCCCGGACGATGGGCGCGTTCCAGCCACCGGCAAACAGCCTGTGTTGCAGGCGGTAGACATTCACCTTGAAGAAGCCATTATATCCAGCTGATTTTTCAATGATTTTCACATCATCGCTGGAGTAGTGGCAGGTTTGAGGCAAGGCTTGCTGTGACATTCGAGACTCCTGCCAGCTTGACTTGGCTTGGTTTGACCATAATATTCGGGGGCATGAATGAACATTCATTCACTCGCTCTCGCCGACGATGAGGGAAGGATTTTAGCAGCCACAGGGCATTTGGCTAGGCGCGTTGCCGAGAAAACTCGCCCCGGACCTTGACGTTTCCGCAGCTGGAAAAGAGACAGTTCGCAATGAAATCTGCTTATAGTAGAGTGGTTAAGCTGAAATCAAGCTTGGTCGGTGACAATCCCCCCTTCATCCAGCGGACAGCTTTGGGTTGATACAAAAGGTTAAAACTATCATATGAAAAGAACACTCTTGTCAGTCATGGTGATGCTGGGTGTGAGCGGCGCCGCTCATGCCGAAAACCTGCTCGATATTTACCAACAGGCCCAGATCAAGGACACCCAGCTGCTGGAATCCAAGGCCAAGCGGGACCAGGCCTTCGAGAAGATCAACGAATCCCGTGCAGCCCTGCTGCCCCAGATCAACCTGGGCGCCGGCCTGAACTACCTGCAAAACAAGAACGACACCATGACCAACACGGGCGCTACCGGCTCCGTGACCCTGGATCAATCCATCTACCGTCGCAGCAACTGGGTCAACCTGGATCTGACCGAGAAGAGCGCCACCCAGTCCGACGTGGCCTACAACCTCGAGTACCAGAACCTGATGCTGCGTACCGCCCAGGCCTACTTCGACGTGCTCAAGGCCATGGATACCCTGGAATTCGTGCGTGCCAACAAGACCGCGGTCGAACGTCAGCTTGAACAGACCCAGCAGCGCTTCGAAGTGGGCCTGACCGCCATCACCGACGTGCACGAGGCCGAGGCCGAGCGCGATCAGGCGCTGGCGGACGAGATCAATGCCGAGAACACCCTGGACAACAGCTACGAGAGCCTGCGCGAGCTGACCGGTATCGACCACCGTCAACTGGACGTGCTCAACACCGATCGCTTCAGCCCGCAGAAGACCGCGTTCAACTCCGACAAGTGGCTGGAACTGGCCCTGGACAAGAACCTGGAGCTGCACAGCGCCCGCATCGGCAAGGACATCGCCAAGGAGCAGATCGATCTGGCCAAGACCGGTCATGAACCGACCCTGGATCTGGGCGCCGGCCTGAACGCCGGTTACAACGATTACAAGGACGAGATCCGCAACCCCGAGAGCAACAGCAATCAGGGCAACATCGGCCTGAACTTCAAGCTGCCCATCTACACCGGCGGGGCCACCACCTCCCAGGTCAAGCAGGCACAGTTCAACTACGTGGCTGCCAGCGAACAGCTCGAACGCAGCTTCCGCTCGGTACAGAGCACGGTCCGCTCCTCCTACAACAACGTGAACGCCAGCATCGGCTCGGTCCGCGCCTACAGCCAGTCCGTCATCTCCGCCGACAGCGCCCTGAAGGCGACCGAGGCCGGTTACGAGGTGGGTACCCGCACCATCGTCGACGTGCTGGACTCCACCCGCAAGCTGTATCAGGCCAAGCAGAAGCTCTCCGAGGCCCGCTACAACTACATCCTCAGCATCCTCTCCCTCAAGCAGGCCGCCGGCATCCTGGAGCAGAAGGATCTGGAAGAGGTGAACCAGGGTCTGATGCCAGCCGCCCAGGTCACCAAGAAGTCCTGAGCCAGGCGCACACCATGAGAAAAGGCGACCCCTAGGTCGCCTTTTTCATCTCTGTTCGCCGCTGGAAGTGCGTTGGTCGGGGCCTGCCAGGCAGCGGCCATGTCACCGACCCGGCAGCCCCATCAAAAAACCCGGCCTTGGCCGGGTTTTACGCTTATCCGCGCTCGCGGATGGTCTTGATGATATCGGTGGTGGAGCAGCCGTCCTCGAAGTTCAGCACCCGCACCTCGCCGCCATTGGCGGTCACCTCGGCGTAACCGGCGATCTCTTCGGGCTTGTAGTCGCCCCCCTTGACCAGGAGGTCTGGCAGGATCTCGGCGATCAGACGCTGGGGAGTGTCTTCGCTGAAGGGGACCACCCAGTCCACGGCACCCAGGGCCGCCAGCACAGTCATACGGCGCTCGGTCGGGTTGACCGGGCGACCCGGCCCCTTGAGGCGACGCACGGACTCGTCGGTGTTCACCGCCACGATCAGGCGGTCCCCCAGCTTGCCCGCATTGGCCAGATAGGAGACATGACCCGCGTGCAGAATGTCGAAGCAGCCGTTGGTCATCACCACCTTCTCGCCGCGCAGACGGGCGGCCTGGACGGCCACCTTGAGCTGGGCCTCGGACATGACGCCAAAGCCGGTCTCCTGCTCGGTGTAGAGGGCGTTGGCCAGTTCCACCGGGCTCACCGTGGAGGTCCCCAACTTGCCGACCACGATGCCGGCGGCGGTGTTGGCCAGGGCGCAGGCCTCATCCAGACTCTTGCCTGCGGCAAGGGAAGTCGCCAGGGTGGAGATGACGGTGTCACCGGCACCGGTGACGTCATAGACCTCGTGGGCCTGGGCCGGCAGGTGCAGCTCGGGCTGCCCTTCGCGGATCAGGGTCATGCCGTTCTCGGAACGGGTGACCAACAGGGCGTCCAGCTCGAAGCGCTTGACCAGCTCCAGCCCCCTGGCGACCAGGTCTTCTTCCCCCTTCACCTTGCCCACCACGGCCTCGAACTCGGACATGTTGGGGGTCAGCAGGGTGGCACCGCGGTACTTCTCGAAATCGGTCCCCTTGGGGTCGACCAGCACGGGGATGCCGGCGGCGCGGGCACGCCGGATCATGCCGGGCACATCGTTGAGGGCGCCCTTGCCGTAGTCGGAGAGGATCATCACGTCCGCCTGGGGCAGCGCCTGCTCCACCTTGCCCATCAGCAGGCTGGCATCCACGTCGTGGAAGGCCTCTTCGAAGTCGAGGCGCAGCAGTTGCTGGTTGCGGGACAGCACCCGCAGCTTGGTGATGGTCGGATAGTCGGTCAGGCGCACGAAATCACAGGCCACCTTGACACCAGCCATCTGGCTGGCGAGGGCATCGGCGGCTTCATCCTGACCGGTCAGGCCCAGCAGCACGGCCTGGGCGCCGAGGGCGGCGGAGTTGAGCGCCACGTTGGCGGCGCCACCCGGACGCTCCTCGATGTGCTCGACCTTGACCACGGGGACCGGTGCCTCGGGGGAGATCCGGCCGGTAGGGCCATGCCAGTAGCGATCCAACATGACATCGCCAACGACCAGGATGCGGGCTTTTTCAAACTCGGGCAGGGTGATTTTCATCTGTATCGGCTCTCAAAACCTGAAAAATTCAGCGGCCGATTTTATCACACTCTTTTCCGGGGCGTGAAAAAAGCACGGCCCTGCCCCCTGATGCCCCCTCTGACCAGATGACGGCGATTCGCGCCCGCCCCCGCTTTTCGGATAGAATCCTCGACATGCGAGTGACCGCATCCGCGCCGGGCCACCCCACACAGGCCCCCCGGTTCGGTCGGACTCCCCCCTTTGCCTTTGCGAACAAGAGACTCTTCATGGCCCAAGAACACGCTCCCCGCCTCGAACCCCGTCTGTTCCATCCCCGTTACTGGGGGAGCTGGCTGGGCCTCTCCCTGCTCTGGCTGCTGGTGTTGCTGCCCTGGCGCAGCCAGATGTGGCTGGGCCGCCAGCTCGGCACCCTGGCCCGCAAGCTGCTGAAATCCCGCGTCAAGATTGCCCGACGCAACCTGGAGCTGGCGATGCCCGAGCTCAGCCGGGATGAGCGCGAAGCCCTCCTGGTGCAGAACTTCGAGAGCGTGGGCTGCGCCATCTTCGAGGTAGGCATGGCCTGGTTCTGGCCAGACTGGCGGATGCGCCGCCTGATGAAGGTGGAAGGGGAAGAGCACGTCATCAACGCCATGGAGAAGGGCCAGGGGATGCTGCTGCTCTCCTGCCACTTCCTCACCCTTGAGCTCAATGCCCGCTGCTTCGGCCTGGTACGTCCCGGGGTCGGCGTCTATCGCCCCAACACCAATCCGGTGCTGGAGTACGCCCAGTACCACGGTCGCTGCGCCTCCAACAAATACCTGGTGGACCGGATGGACGTGAAGGGGATGATCAAGGCGCTGCGCAACGGCGACGCCCTCTGGTATGCACCGGATCACGACTACGGCAGCCATGCCAGCGTCTTCGTGCCCTACTTCGCGGTGGAGCAGGCCGCCACCATCACGGGTACCGCCACCCTGGCCCGGGTGAAGAACACCGTCACCCTGCCCTGCTACAACATCCGCACCCGGGAGGGCTACACCCTGCATATCGGGGCCCCGCTCGCGGACTACCCGAGCGGTGACGACATGGCGGATGCCAGCCGCGCCAACCGCGAGATTGAAGCCGCCGTGCGCAAGGCGCCGGAGCAGTACATGTGGCTGCACCGCCGCTTCAAGACCCGCCCTAATCCGGACGATCCCGGCTACTACTGATGCCCTCCCGCCCCGTCGACCGGGCAAGTCCAGACGACAGGACAGGATGGCACCACGCCCCATGAAAAAGCCCTCGCACTGCGAGGGTTTTTTTGTTGGCTGCCAGCGTCTGCCTTACTGGCGGATCAGGCGGTAGATGGCGTAGCCGGGGTGCTTGGCGTCATCCATCGGCAGGGTGGACTGGTACGACAGATCCGCCCCCGCCAGGGCCTTGGCCTCGTCGGTCGGCGAGGAGTAGAGGCGCACGTCCACGTTGGCGGGCAGGGCCTTCATGTGCCAGTTGTTGTTGGCCGCCGGGCTGAAGCCAGCCGGGTTGTCCGCAGACTGGGCCTTCAGGTACTGGGCGATGATCTCCCGCGTCTCGAAGGGATCTTCATGGACGATGTTGCTGCCGTCGATGCCCGGGAAGTGGCCGCCGCCGCTGGCGCGGTAGTTGTTGGTCACCACGTAGAACTTCTGGGCCGGGTCCACGGGCTGGCCGTTGAAGGTGAGGCCGCTGATGCGCTGGCCGTCGCTCACCTTGACCCCGTCCTTGCTGTAGCGGGCCGGCTGGGTGATGTCCACCTCGTAGTTGACCCCGTCAATCACATCGAAGTTGTAGGTGGGGAAGCTCTCGTTCACCAGCCACTGCACCTCTGTCTTGCCGGTGTCGATCTGGTTGAACTGGCCGGCGCTCATCTCCAGCCACTCCTTGACGGTGGCCCCGTTCACCTCGACCACCTGCAGGGTGTTCGGATAGATGTAAAGGTCGGAGACGTTGCGCAGGGAGATGTCACCCTGGGCCACGTAGGTAAAGTCGTTGATGCCGTTGCGACCGCCACGGAAGGGGGCCGCCACCGAGAGGATCGGGTAGGACTCCTTGAGCAGGCCGTCTTGTTGCAACTGCTCCGCGTGGCGGCGCTGGGCATCGCTCACCAGCTGCACCGAGGGGTCGTCCTGCACCAGGGCGAAGAAGCTGTGGATGGGGGAGGTGATCTTGCCGAGCGGCTCGTCCAGCCACTGGTTGGTGGCGTCGTGATCCGCCTGCACCAGGTCCACCACCCGCTGATCCACCGCACTGCCCTCGCTGGCGTCTATCTTGCGCAGGCTGGCCTGGCTCTGCTTCACCTGCCACTTGCCGTCCACCTGCTCCAGCTTGAGGTCGATGATACCGAGGTGGTTGCCCCAGTAACCGGGCATCACGGTGGGGATGCCGCTCAGGGTACCGGCCTGGTTGTCCACCTCCGGCAGATCCGGGAAGTCCCCGGGGAAGTTCTTGTGGGCGTGGCCCAGCATCAGGGCATCCACCCCCTTCACCTTGGCCAGATGCCAGGCGGAGTTCTCCATCATGGCCTCGTAGCTGCTGGCATTGATGCCGGTGTGAGCCACCACCACCACGATGTCGGCGCCCTTGGCGCGCAGCTCGGGCACATAGTGATTGGCGGTCTCGACCATGTCGGCCACCACCACCTTGCCCTCCAGATGGCGCTTGTCCCATTGCAGCACCTGGGGCGGGGTCAGACCCAGGATGCCCACCTTGACGCGCTGGCGCTGGCCCTTGTCATCGGTCACCTCGCGCTCCAGCAACAGATAGGGGGTGA
Source organism: Aeromonas sp. QDB14 (assembly GCF_027707845.1). Lineage (NCBI taxonomy): Bacteria > Pseudomonadati > Pseudomonadota > Gammaproteobacteria > Aeromonadales > Aeromonadaceae > Aeromonas > Aeromonas sp. QDB14. The sequence continues at coordinate 17,678 of NZ_JAPCJD010000066.1, forward strand.
ACTTGTTGCCGCTCCAGTCAATCTGTCCCTTGGCATCGCGCTTGAAGGCCCCCGCCTCGAACACGTTGGCGTTCACATAGGGGAAGTCGGCTCCCGCCAGCACCTTGCCAAGGTAGTCCAGGCCGTAGTTGAACTCGTGGTTGCCCAGGTTGCCCGCGTCGTAGCCCAGCTCGTTCATCGCCTTGAACACCGGGTGCGCCTGCTTCTCGAGGTAGCCGGCACCGGACTGCTCGAAGATGTAGTCCGCCAGCGGCGTGCCCTGAATGAGGTCACCGTTGTCGAGCAGCAGGTTGTTGGGGTTCTCGGCGCGGGCGGCGCGGATCAGCAGGGCGGTACGGGAGAGGCCGAACTTGCGATCCTCCTTGTTCTGGTAGTAGTCGTACCCCAGCACGTTGGAGTGGATGTCGGAGGTCTGGATCAGGCGCAGGGAGACGGTCCCCGGCTGCGCCTTGCTGTCATTCTCGTTGCTGCAAGCAGACAGCAGCACGATGGCGGCAATAGCCCCCAGCTTCATGGTGTTATTCACTGTTTTTTCCCTTTTATTATGAGTAACGCTTTACCAGCGCCGGGAATTTAACAGACGAATATGTCAGCAGATGGCACCGGGACTCATTTTTATGAAGCCCGGCACAAAAATAGCCTCATGAGGCCGGTATGGCACCCAATGCCAGCTTGACCGCCAGCACCAGCATGATGAGACCTACAACAAGATCAATGGCTTGCTGCACCCGGCCCCGGGCAAGCCAGGGGGAGAGGGCGGCCGCCCCGAACGCCAGTCCGTAGAACCAGACCAGAGAAGCCAGCATGGCCCCCGCCGCGAAGGCGGGTCTGAGCTCCTCGGCAAACTGGCTGCCGAAGGAGCCAAGCAGCATCAGGGTATCCAGATAGACGTGGGGATTGAGCAGGGTCACTCCGAGGGTCATGGCCAGCACGCTCTTCACCCCCATCAACCGGGGCGAGTCCGCCAGGGCCGCCTCCTGGCCGCGCCAGGCACTGCGCAGGGAACGGATACCGAACCAGCCGAGGAAGAGCACGCCGCCCCAGGTCAGCAGGGCCAGGCCGATCGGGCTGGCCGCCAGCAGGTTGGCCCCGCCGAACACCCCGATGCCGATCAGCACGAGGTCGCACAGGCAGCAGAGGGTCGCCGTCAGCAGGTGGTGATTGCGGTGAATGCCCCGGCTCAGCACGAAGGCATTCTGGGCCCCGATGGGGATGATCATGGCAAGGCCGAGGGTAAAGCCTTGCAGGGTGGTGGCGAACATGGGGATGCGTTCCTGTGAAAGAGAGAAACGCACTATAAGGGGGCGCGGGTAATCAGAGAAATTCATTCATTTTCTGATGCATTCATAAAACTGATGAAAACCGGGCCGAAACCACACAAAGAAGGTTGTCAATTGCAGGATCTGACAACTGTGGGGTCACAGCCCCGCCCCGAGAATCGGCGGCAGGATGGGACGGCGCAGGACAGCGGTGATGGCGACAGAGGGGATGCCAGGCGACGAGCCGGTGCCGCCGGGCCTGTATTCACTGCAGCAGGGAGGGGAAGTTGGTGACCACCACCTGCTCCAGGTTCGGCAGCAGGATGCCGCTGCTCACCCCCTTGGCAATGGCCTGGTAGCGGTTCATCGACCCTGTCTTGCGGGTGACCTGATTGAGGTGGTAGTTCACGGTGCGCTCCGTGATGCCGAGGATGCAGGCGATCTCCCCCGATGTCTTCCCTTCGCTGGCCCAGAACAGGCACTCGGTCTCCCGCTCCGTCAGGGGCTCCTGGGGATCGTCCTCCCTCATGCTCTGGCGCACGATCCGGATCGCCGCCTCGAAGATGTAGTTGGACATCCAGGAGAGGATGGGCGAGGACTCCAGCATCAGATCACTCGATGCCCGCTCCCGGGTGATGAAAGAGAGTATGCCGTTCTCCCCCGCCGCCCCGTGCAGCGGGAACGAGATGCCGTTGCGCAACCCGAATTCCGCCGCCAGCCCCATCACATCCATGCTCCCCTCTTGCAGGAAGCGCGCCTTCTCGTCCAGCCGGTTCCAGTAGATGGGCAGGGTCTGCCTGCGGGCGAGCTGGATGATGGGATCGCAGGCCAGCATGTTGTTCAGGGTGTAGGCCTGTACCCAGGAGTCGGGGCACTGGTTGAACAGCACCACCTTGGGCCTTTGCATCGACATGGGCAGGATGAGGGCGAAGCGGTAGTAGTCGTAACCCATTCCCAGGGTGAAGCGGCCGATGAGCTCGGACAACCGGTTGCCATCGGTCACCAGCGTGAAATGTTCCAGGTACTCAAGCAGTTGGTCGCGTGTCATAGGCAAGCCTCCCCTGGCCAAGGCCTTGGATTATAGCGCCTAACCATGAAATGGAGAGACATGAATACTTGTTTTCAAAGGAAAATTGAAAGAACACCCCAGATGGGAGGTCGAAAACGAGCTCTACCGATTTCGCAACCGCGTCTTCTCCGATCGACTCGGTTGGGACGTGGAATCCCGCCGTGGCCTGGAGCGGGACAACTTCGACAAGCCCGACACCCACTGGGTGCTGATTGAAGACAAGCAGGGGCTGTGCGGCTGCATCTGCCTGCTCAGCTGCGCCCAGGATTACATGCTGCCCAGCATCTTCCCCACCGCCCTCGCTGGCGAAGCCCCGCCGCGCGGCAACGACGTGTGGGAGCTGACCCGCCTCGCCATCGACGCCGACCGGGCCCCTCGCCTGGAGAACGGCATCAGCGAACTCACCTGCGTCATCTTCCGCGAGGTGCTGGCCTTCGCCAGGGAGCAGGGGATCCGCGAGCTAGTGGCCGTGGTCAGCTTGCCGGTGGAGCGCATCTCCGTCGCCTCGGCCTGCCCATCGAGCGCCTCGGCCATCGCCAGGCGGTGGATCTGGGGGCCGTGCGCGGGGTCGGCATCCGCTTCCACCTGGACGAGCGTTTCGACCGCGCCGTCCATCGCCCCCTGCAGGGCCATTACCGGCCGGCGGGGGATGCTCTGCTCGCCGTCATCTGAGCAAAAAAAGTCCCGGGACCGGCCCGGGATTCAAGACGCTCGCTATGGTCCGTTTCCACCCCATGCAAAAACGGACCGAGTGAGTATCTTATAAATCTCATGTCAGGACTACTGTCACATCTCACAGGGGCGGCCCCGGACACGGGCCCCCTTCATGGGGGCGGTCAGGTTGTCCTCTGGCGCTCCCTTGAGTAGCATTCTTGCTGAACTCCCTTTTTTCATAAGGAATGCTGATGAAGACGCTGGACTACAAGCTGCTGCTGGCCCTGGACGCGGTGATCCGGGAGCAAAACTTCGAGCGTGCCGCCCAGCGCTTGCACATCACCCAGTCCGCCATCTCCCAGCGCATCAAGCAGCTGGAGCAGCAGTTTGCGGAGCCGCTCATCATCCGCAGCCAGCCGCTGCAGGCCACGGGGCTCGGCCAGAAGCTGCTGGCACACTATCGCCAGGTGCGCCAGCTGGAGCTGGAGCTGGCCGGCGAGCTCTCCCCCGACGAGCCCAGGGCCCCCATCCGGGTCAGCATCGCCGTCAATGCCGACAGCCTGGCTACCTGGTTCCTGCCCGCCCTGGCGCCGCTGCTGGAGCTGCACCCCATCGAGCTGAATCTCCTGGTGGACGACGAGAGCCGCACCCTGGATCGGGTCCGCGAGGGGCAGGCGTTCGGCGCCGTCAGCCTGCAACCCCAGCCGCTCGCGGGCTGCTGCGTTGACGAACTCGGCGAGATGCGCTACCTGCTGACCGCCAGCCCCGCCTTCGTCGCCCGCCACTTCCCCCAAGGCCTCACCCCAGACGCGCTCGCCAAGGCGCCGGCGGTGGCCTTCGATCAGCGGGACGACATGCACGTGAGCTACATGGCCCGCCACTTCGCGCTCCCCCCCGGGGGCTACCCCTGCCACACGGTGCGCTCGTCCGAGGCCTTCGTCGCCATGGCCGAGCAGGGGCTGGCCTGCTGTCTCATCCCTGAACTGCAGATCCGTCAGCAACTTGCCGAGGGGCGCCTGCTCGATCTCAGCCCGGAGCACCACCTGGTCGAGCGACTCTACTGGCACCGCTGGGTGCTGGAGCGGGGGCTGCACAAGCAGATCTCCCAACGCCTCATCCAGCAGGGACGCCAGGCACTGCAACCGCGCTGAGGGGGCCATTCACCTTGGCTTTGGAGGGGTAAAAACGTATAGTGCTGGGCGATTAACCATCAGGTCTCCACTCAGGTTCCCCATTTATGTTCCAAGACAATCCGCTGCTGGCCCAGCTCAAACAACAAATCCGCGAAAACATCCCCAAGAAAGAGGGTGTGATCCGCGCCTCCGATCGGGGCTTCGGCTTCCTGGAGGTCGATGAGAAGACCAGCTATTTCGTGCCGCCTCCCTATATGAAGAAGGTGATGCACGGCGACCGGGTGAGCGCCCTGATCCGTACCGAAAAAGAGAAGGAAGTGGCCGAGCCGGATGCCCTGCTGGAGCAGGCGGTCACCCGCTTCGTCGGCCGCGTCAAGATGTTCCGCGACCGCCTCAACGTGGTACCTGATCACCCCCTCATCAAGGACGCCATCAAGGCCCGCGCCAAGAAGGGTCTGGACGAAAAATCCTTCAAGGAAGGGGACTGGGTGGTCGCGACCCTCAAGCGCCACGCCCTGGCCGACGGCAACTTCTCTGCCGAAATCACCCAGCTCATCGCCACCCAGGAAGACCACAACGTGCCCTGGTGGGTGGTGCTGGCGCGCCACAACCTGGCCCAGGTCGAGCCGGCGGATCTGCCGGAGTGGAAGGTGATCGAAGAGGAAGAGCTGCCCCGCCGCGACCTGACCCAGGTTCCCTTCTTCACCATCGACGGCGCCAAGACCAAGGACATGGACGATGCCCTGGCCATCACCAAGCTGGACAACGGCTGGGAGCTGCTGGTCGCCATCGCCGACCCGACCGCCTATGTGGCCGAAGGGAGCGAGCTGGACAAGGAAGCCGCCCAGCGCGCCTTCACCGTCTACATGCCGGGCCGCAACGTGCCCATGATCCCGCGCACCCTCTCCGACGAGCTCTGCTCCCTGAAAGAGGGCGAGGAGCGCAACACCCTGTGCGCCCGCCTGCTGATCGCCGAAGACGGCCTGCTGCTGGAGGAGACCGAGTTCTTCGCCGCCCGCATCAACTCCCACGCCCGCCTCAGCTATGACGACGTCTCCGACTGGGCCGAGCACGGCAAAGAGCTGGCCATCGACGCCGGCGTCCTGGCCCAGCTGCCCCTGATGAAGGCGATGACGGAGGCCCGCATCAAGTGGCGCACCGAGCACGCCCTGGTGTTCCCGGACCGCCCGGACTACGACTTCGAACTGGGCGAGAATGGCGAAGTGCTGGCCATCCACGTCGAGCCGCGCCGCATCGCCAACCGCATGGTGGAAGAGTCGATGATCGCCGCCAACATCTGCGCCGGCCGCGTGCTGGGCAAGACCGTCGGCTACGGCATCTTCAACGTCCACACTGGCTTTGACGAGGAATCCCTCGATGGCGCCATCGACCTGCTCAAGAGCGCCGAGGCCCCGTTCGAGAAGGAAGAGATCGCCAGCCTGACCGGCTTCTGCGCCCTGCGCCGCTGGATCGACAGCCTGGATACCCGCTGGCTGGACGGCAAGATCCGCCGCTTCCAGAGCTATGCCCTGATGTCGGCCGAGCCGGGTGCCCACTACGGCCTGGGTCTGGATGCCTACGCCACCTGGACGTCACCGATCCGCAAATACGGCGACATGGTCAACCATCGCCTGCTCAAGGCCGTCATCGCCGGCAAGACCCCGGGCGAGCGCCCGAGCCTGGAGCTCACCGAGCACCTGACCGCCTGCCGTCGCCTGCACCGCATGGTGGAGCGCGACATCGGCGACTGGCTCTATGTGCGCTATCTGAAGGCGGCCGCCGGCACCGATCAGGTGTTCAACGCCGAGATCATCGACGTGATGCGTGCCGGCCTCAAGCTGCGCCTGCAGGAGAACGGCGCCGTGGTGTTCATGCCCGCCCGCCATATCCTCGACAACAAGGATCGGCTGGAGTGCAACTGGGACAACGGCCGCGTCTATCTGGACAAGACCGAGGTGGTCTACGAGCTCGGCCAGATCATCGAGGTGAAGCTGACCGAAGCGGTAGAAGAGACCCGCTCCCTCATCGCCAAGCCGGCGGTGGATCTGGTGCCGGGTCCGGCGCCGGTCGCTCCTGCCAGCGAGGCCGATGCCGCGCCTGCCGACGAGGCCCCCAAGGCGCAGTGATCCCCCTGCTTTTCTGCTCTGCAAAAGCCCGCATCCTGCGGGCTTTTTTTAGGTTCTTCGCGGGATCTTGGGGAAGTGGAAGTTGACAGACAGGGTGCTGGTAAACTGGCTGTCTCC